>JALYSS010000037.1 GCA_030854685.1 Pseudomonadota bacterium
TAGGGCGTCGGGGAGAGATGGACGCGTTCGGCGATGTCGGTGACGGGTAGCGTTGCATCGCTCTGCAGGAGTGCGACGATCTGCGCGTCTACGGGATCCATGAAATAAAATTCCGGTTTGTGTCGAAAACGAACAATAATATTTTACGATGATCCGATTCAACAGCCACAATCGCAAACCAATGCTCGCCGACGGAATTTATACTTGGATCAAGGTGCGCGTGCGCCCTCCCGGTTGGCCACGTGCTCGCCGAATCGACCGGGAATCGCTCCGCAGCGACGAAAATGGACCGAGACAAGGAGCGCCGACGTGCGAAACGTCGGCATGCGCGGAGTGCTGGCCGAGTCATCCCTGATTACCCTCGCCGAGCGGGTCGCCGCAGGTTGTGCAGCACCGATGGACGCGCTTGCCGACGCGGTCCTGGCAGGATTGAGCGCCTCGACTGCGGACTCGGAACTCCTGTCCACAGAGCAAAAGCGCGGGCTGCCCGACGCATATGCGCGCCACCTTCTGTATGCCGACCCGGACGGCCGCTTCTCCATCGTGTCGATCGTGTGGCGTCCGGGCCAGTGCACGACCATTCACGGACATTACACGTGGTGCGGCTACGCCGTCGTCGCCGGATCGCTGCACGAGCAAACCTACGCGCGGATGCACGAACTACGCGGCGTGCGTCCTTCGGGCTGCGGCGACCGGTCGGCCGGGCACGCGTGCTTCGCGCATGCGGGCATCGAGGAAGCACATCGTCTGGGCAATCGCAGCAATGCCGACGCCGTTTCCGTCCATGTTTACGGTGTCGACGGTCCACGAGTCGGCACCCGTGTCAATCGGGTCGTTGATGCGATTTGACGACTCGGGGCCGGGAAAAATGGGAAGAGGCAAATCGAAATGAGCGCAGGCAGGACAATGAAGGCGTTGGTGCTGATGCAACACGGCGGGCTCGGCGACCTTGCCGTCGTCAATGACTATCCCCGGCCGACCGTCACCGAGGCACACGTGGTGATCCGCGTCCGTGCCTCCTCGTTTAACTATCACGATGTCTTCACCGTACGCGGCATGCCGGGCATCAAGGTGCCGCTGCCGGTGATCATCGGTCTCGACATGGCCGGCGAGATCGAAGAGGTCGGTGCAGGCGTGAGCGGATGGAACGAGGGCGATCGCGTCCTGGTCAACCCGTTGAACAGGAAAAAAGGACTGATGGGGGAAATGATGGACGGCGGCATGGCCGAGTATTGCCTGGTGTCTGCCGAGCAACTGATCAGGATGCCCGCGAGCGTGAGCTTCGCGGATGCTGCGTCGCTGCCGGTCGCCTACGGGACCGCGCACCGGATGCTCGTGACGCACAAGACGGTGCGCGCGGGGGAGCGCGTGCTCGTCCTGGGCGCGAGTGGTGGCGTTGGCACCGGTTGCGTGCTGCTCGCCAAGATGCTGGGCGCCGAGGTGATCGCCTGCGCCGGCGGCGAGGAGAAGATGCAGCGGCTGAAGGACCTTGGTGCCGACCACGTCATCAATTACAGGAATGTCGACTTCTCGAAGTGGGCCATCGAGACGTACGGCAAGCCGCAGCGTCGGAGCTACGACGGTGGCGTCGACGTAGTCGTCAACTTTACGGGTGGCGAGACGTGGGTGCCATCGCTGAAGTGCCTGAAGCGAGGCGGCAAATTGCTGGTGTGCGGCGCAACCGCCGGGCACGATCCCAGGGAAGACCTGCGTTACATCTGGAGCTTCGAGCTCAACGTGATGGGATCGAACAGTTTCTGCGACGGCGACCTGTCGGCGCTGATGACGTTGATCGAGACCGGCAAGATCAAGCCGGTGATCGACAAGGTGCTGCCGCTCGCGCGGGCGAGCGAAGGCCTGCGCCTGATTCAGGACCGCGAGGTGCTGGGCAAGGTCGTGATCACGCCTTGACGGTGCGACCGACCACCGCGGCGGTGGTCAGGAGCAACGCGCGGAAGCGAGCAATGCACGGGAGCAGCCGTTAAGGGGAAGCGAGCAATGAGCGAACAAGCTTTGACCGTCGAGCAGGTGCAGTCGCTGATCGCGCGTGGCCCGTTTCATCGGTGGCTGGGCCTCGAGGTCGTGAGCGTGGGCGATGGCGAAATCGAGATCAAGGCGACCTGGCGCGCGGAATGGGTCGTGAACCCGGACCGCAAATACACTCACGGCGGCATCCTCGCGGCGCTGGTCGACCTTACCGCCGACTGGGCGCTGGTATCGAGGACCGGCCGGGGCGTGCCCACGATCGACATGCGCGTCGACTACCACCGCGCCGCCATGCCAGGCGACCTGACCGCGCGCGGAAAACTTGTCAGATGGGGCAGCCAGTACGCGGTAAGCGAGGCGCAGGTACTCGACAAGGACGGCGCGCTGATCGCGAGTGGACGAGGAGTCTATTTCACCGCACCGCCCAAGGCCTGAAATGGATCGACCACGAGGCAGAACCGAGAACGCAATTGCAAGCGGGCGGCTCGACGCGTGAACTCCACGGTGATCGGATGGAACGACAGTTTGGCGCCGGGGCCAACGCCCACATGACAGCGTCCGCCGATCACGCGGTTATCAATGTCCTCTACCGGATGGATGCCGCGGTCGAGCGCTTTCGTACGTTCGGCTTCACATTGACCGAGCGCGGACATCACTCCCTCGGCTCGATCAATCACTTGATGATGTTCGACACCGACTATCTCGAACTCATCGGTCTGCCGCACGGCGCCGCGCGCATCCGCCGGGAAGTCGCCGACAGCCCGCTTGGTCTCAATGGACTCGTCTTCGCCACCCACGATGCCGACGCGTTGCATCAAAAGCTCGTCGCGCAAGGCGTGGCCGTCGAGTCGCCCGTCGCGTTCCACCGTCCGGTAACGATCGACGGCGTCGTGCATCGCGCGTCGTTCAGGACCGTGCGCTTCGCGCCCGGATACGTACTGGGTGGGCGAGTCTACTTCTGCGAGCACCGGACACCGCATCTGGTCTGGCGTCCCGAATGGCAACGGCATCGCAATGGCGTGCACGGCGTGGCCGCGTTCACCATTGTGCTGGCGGAGCCTGCACGCGAAGCCGAGGTCTATGCCCGCATGGTGGGCGGGACGCCTCTGCACCTGTCAGGCGATGAAATTGACCTCACGCTCGGTACTTTCACGGTTCGATTCATGAGCCGGGTGTGCTACGGGGAGCGCTATGGCAACTACGGGTGCGATGCCGCCGGCCGCGACGCGTTCATGGGCGCCCTGTCGTTGCGGACGACCGCGCTTGCGCGGGTGCGCGAGTGCATCGCTGCAGCGCCGGACTTCGCCCATGGGGTGGCCGAAGTACAGAGCTCGCCAGCTCGCATCACCGTGCCGGCCGCGTGCGCCTTCAACACGGTCCTCGAATTCGTCGAATAGCGGACTACGTCACAATTAGCGGCATGAACGGCAATTACAATCTGGGCGATCTCATCGATCACGGCCGCGATCTGAACAAACTGGCGCTCATCGACCTGGGCGGCGAAACCGGCCCGCGCGAGTTCAGTTTTCGCCAGCTGGACGACATGGCCAATGGCGTCGCGCGTGCGCTGCAGGCGCGAGGGCTCGAGCGCGGCGAACGAATCGCCATTCTGTCGGTGAACCGCACCGAATACCTTGCCGCCTACTACGGCGCGATGCGGGCCGGCCTGGTCGCCGTACCGGTCAATCACAGGTTTCCGCATGAGTTGATCGAGTTCGTCATCCGCGACGCTGGCGCACTGCTGGTGTTCTGCGATTCCGAGCGTCGCGCGCACTGTCCGGCGGACTTGCACGTAGTCGAATTCGGCGCGAGCGGGACTTCGGGTTTCGACGCGTTCATCGATCCGGGTGCATTCTCAGCCGTCGTGCCGATGCCGAATGAGGCGGCAATGTTTCTCTACACGTCGGGTTCGACGGGCCGGCCCAAGGGTGTCGTGTTGTCGCATCAGAGCCACCTCTGGGTCGTCAAGGTGAGGATGGAGGGCCAGGACCTGTCTCGCCATCGGTATCTGATCGCCGCGCCGCTGTATCACATGAACGCTCTGGCGCTATCGAAGCTCGCCTGCGCCGCGCACGCGACGATCGTCCTGTTGCCGCAGTTCACCGCCTTGGCCTACATCGAGGCCATCGGCAAGTACCGGTGCACCTGGCTCACCGCGGTCCCGCCGATGGTCGCGATGATGCTGCGCGAGACGGCGCTGCTGGAGCGGACTGATCTGTCGTTGGTCGAGTTCCTGCGCATGGGCTCGGCGCCCGTCAGCCCGAGCCTGCTCGCGGCGATTGCGAAGGCGATGCCGCGCGCCGCGACGAGCAACGCGTACGGGACAACGGAGGGCGGACCGGTGGTGTTCGGCCCCCATCCCGACGGCATCAGGCAGCCGGAACTGTCGGTAGGCTATCCTCACCCATCGGTGCAGCTCAGGCTTGTCGAAGACGACAACATGGACGCGGAGCAAGGCGTCCTGCAACTCAAGTGTCCTGCGGTCATGACCGGTTATCACAATCGACCCGACATAAAGCCGCCGTTCACCGACGATGGCTTCTACGTAACGCACGACGTTTTCCGACGCGACGAGCACGGCTTCCATTACTTCGTGGGGCGGGTCGACGACATGTTCGTCTGCGGCGGAGAGAATGTTTACCCCGGAGAGGTCCAGAAGCTCCTGGAAACGCATCCGGATATCGTGCAGGCCTGTGTGGTGCCCGTGGATGACGAGATCAAGGGCCAGAAGCCGGTTGCTTTTTGCGTGCTGCGCAAAGGCGCGATTTTGACCGAGACGCAGGTCAAGCGGTACGCGCTGGACACGGCGCCGGCGTATGAGCATCCGCGCTTCGTCTGGTTCGTCGACAGGATGCCGCTCGGCTCGACGAACAAGATCGATCGCAAGGCGCTGATCGCGCTCGCGCAGGAGCGTGTCGCCGCCGCGGCACGCAGGAGCGCTTGATCGGCCGATGACGAGAGGTCGCATGTCGCGCGATTGCTGGGGGTCGTGGTCGGCGGCGCGATAATTGCGGCTTCGGTCCAGCCTCGTGATGCAGGCAAGTACTGCACCGTAACGTATTCGCGCAATCCATCGGATGGAGGATTACCAGCATGATCAGAATAGAACGCGGCAACGCTCTTTTGTGCGGCATCCTTGCGCTGTTGGTCGGCGTCGGATCCGCCTTCGCGGCGGAGCCGGCGAGGCCGCCCGTCAAGATCACGGTCGCATCGTTCCAGATCGGCTCGACCTGGTATGTCTATTCGGTGAGTCTCGGACGGATCCTGACCGGTGTATTGCCCAAGGGCTCCACGATCGATACACCGCCGCTGGGCGGCGGCAGTGCCAACACCCGCCTCGTCGAAGAAGGAAAGGCGACCATCGGGTTCAGTCACGCCTTGGCCAATCGATGGGCGTGGGATGGCACGGTCGCCTACGACAAGCCGATGCACCACCTGCGCGGGTTGGTGGGAGGACTCGATGTCTACTATCTGGCCGTGATCGCGGCGGGGAAGAATGCGGGTCCCGACCTCGAAACCTACTTCAAGCGCGACAAGCCCGACGCCCGCGTCGACCTCAATCCTCCGGGCAGCATCGCCACCTATGCGGGGCAACTCGAACTGGGGTTGGCGGGCGCCAGTCCCGAAGAGCTCAAGAAGCATGGCGGCGGCGTCAATCTGGTGCCGGCTTCGGTGATCCGCGACGACATCGCCGACGGTCGTGCCGATGCCTTCGTCAACGTCATCACGGTGGGTCATCCGCTCACTACGCAGATCACGCAGGTGCATGACGTAACGTTCCTGCAGCCTTCGAAGAAACTGTTGCAGGAGATGCACGACCAATACGGATTTGGCACGGCGGTGTTGCCCAAGGGATCATTCCGGGGCCAGGACCAGGACATCACATTGCCGTCGACGGTGACGGCGCTGATCGCTCGCGACGACATGCCGGAGTGGCTCGCCTACGACATCACCAAGGCTGTGTGCGAGCACACCGAGCAGTTGGTGGCGGCCACCAAGGCGCTCAAGGATTTCAAGCCGGAGGAAGCATGGCAGCCGGCAAGCATCAATCTTCCGCTGCATCCCGGCGCGGCCCGCTATTACCGCGAACGGGGCTGGCTCAAATAAGCAGGCAGATCGGAGAAGGTCGCAATGGCGTCAACGGTACGCGACCGCGAAGGCGAGCTCCCCGAACAGCAAGCTTCGCGATGGCCGGAATTGTTGCGGCCGGTTCCACTCGTCGCGCTCGCGTGGACGATTTTTCAGGTCGCCATCTGGTGGTTCAACGATATCGACCTGATCGTGCAATTCATCGGTCACGTCTCATTCGCGATCGCCGTTACGCTGCTTGCCACCGGCGAAAAGTCCGTTTCCTCCGGCGTCCGTTGGATGAATCGCCTGCTGGCGGCCGTCGCGCTGGTGCCGGCGATTTACATGACGGTCGATGCGCATCGCATCATTTATCGAATTTCCGGACTCGACCCGATCCTCATTGGCGATTACCTGTGCGGCGTCATTCTGATCGTGCTCCTGATCGATGCATCGCGCCGCGTTCTCGGCTGGGGCATGTGCATCGTCACGCTCGTGTTCATGGCGTACCAATTGCTCGGTACGTTTCTGCCGCCGCCGTTCGGACACAACCAGGAAGGCTTCGGACAGTTCATCGATCAGCAATTCCTGACCTTGAACGGACTGTTCGGCATCCCGACGGGCGTTTCGGTACGCGTAGTGTTCTATTTCATCCTGTTCGCCGCGGTATTCGAAGCCTACGGCGGCGGCAGGATGATCATCGATCTCGCGCTCGCCCTCACCGGACGCAGCACCGGCGGCCCGGCGAAGGCGGCCATCATCGGCTCGGCAATGATGGGAACGGTATCCGGCAGCGCGGTGGCCAATGTCATGGCAATCGGCATTTTCACCATCCCGCTGATGAAGCGTGCGGGCTATCCACCTCTCTTCGCGGCCGCGGTCGAGGCGGTCGGGTCCACCGGTGGACAGTTGATGCCACCTGTCATGGGGGCCGGGGCGTTCGTGATGGCGGACTTCCTGCGCATCCCCTACAGCAACGTCATTGTCGCGGCGGTGCTTCCGGCGCTCTTCTACTATCTCGCACTTTTCCTCGCGGTGGATTTCAAGGCGCGCCTGGAAAAGCTCGGCACGATCGCGGCGCAGGACATCCCCGAAGTTCGGCGCATCCTGAAGGAGCGGGCGCACCTGTTGCTGCCACTCGCCTGGCTCACTTTTCTCATTGTCGCCGGCCATGGCATCGCCGATGCGTGTCTCCAGGCGATTGCGGCCACCATCGTCATCGGGACGCTGCGCAAATCGTCGCGACAGAGCCTGTTCTCGCTGGTGCAGAGCTTTTCGCTCGGTGCCCAGCGCAGCGTTACGGTGGCGTTGCCGTGTGCGCTGGCCGGGATCATCGTCGGTGTCATCGCTTTCACCGGATTGGGGACGAAGTTCACGGGCCTGGTGGTCGATCTGTCTGCCGGATCGACCGTCGCCATCGTGATGCTGGCGATGATCGCAACGCTCATTCTCGGCTGCGGCATGCCGACGACGTCGGCGTACATCATGGGCGCGGTGCTGCTGGCGCCCGCGCTGATCGCCGCGAACGTGGTGCCGCTGGTGGCGCACATGTTCGTGTTCTATTTCGCGATCCTGTCGATGATCACGCCGCCGGTGGCGCTCGCGGCCTACGCGGCGGCCGGCATCGCCGAGACGCCACCGAACGCAACCGGCTGGAAGGCGGCACTGCTGGGGATTCCGGTGCTGATCATTCCGCTGGTGTTCTTCTGGCACCCGGGCTTGCTGTTGATCGGCACCCCCGACGAGATCGTGACCGCCGTGGTGCTGACGTTCGCCGCCACCGTCGCGCTGTCCGCGATGACGATCGGCTGGCTCCTGCGCCCGCTCGGCATGTGGGAGCGCATGCTGTTCGGAGTGCTCGGGGTGGGCACCGTGGTTCCGCTGCACAACGTTTCGCACTTCGCGGTCGCCGCCATCGTGATCTTGGTCGTCCTGCTCGGACTGCAACGGCGCAGGATCGGCAGAGTCCTGGCGTGATACGCGTTGGTCGGACGCCGTCGCCGACGAGGAGCGCACCATGAGCAACAGGATTTTCGACAACATGCGTGACTGGCTCGCGCATCTCGCCGCGACGGATCGGGTAGCGGTGATTCGCGACAACGTGTCGCTCGAATTCGAGCTCGCCGCGATCGCCAAGCGCCTCGATGGCGTGAAGGCGGCATTTTTTCCACACCCCGGAGGACATGCGATCCCGGTCGTGTCGGGCTTCATGTCGAAGCGGGCGTGGATCGCCGAAGCCCTGGGAGTTCGCGAAGGCGATCTGCTGCAGCACGTTCGGCGCGCCGTGGAGAGTCCGCTGCCGTGGCGCGAGGTGCAGGCCGACGCGGCACCGGCGCAGCAGGTGGTCCACGACCATGTGGATATCCGCACACTGCTGCCGATCCCCCGCCATAACGAGCACGACAGCGCGCCCTACATCAGCGCCGGACTGGTCATTGCGCGCAATCCGAAGACCGGCGTGCAAAACGTGTCGATCAACCGCATCCAGATCAATGCGCCCGACCGCATGGCGATGCTTATCCTGCCGCGGCATCTGCACGCATTTCACGGTGCCGCGGAAGAAGCAGGAGAGTCACTGCCGGTAGCCGTTGTGATCGGCGCAAGCCCGGCGGCGTTGCTCGCCTCGCAGGCGGTGCTGCCGATCGACCATGATGAGCTGACCGTCGCCGGCGCTCTGGAACGCGAGCCCTTGCAGGTGGTGAAGTGCCAAACGAGCGAAGTGCGCGTTCCCGCACTATCGGAAATCGTGATCGAAGGCCATTTGCTGCCGGGCGCGCGCGAGCTCGAGGGCCCCTTTGGCGAATTCCCCAAGTACTACAGTCCGCAGGAAAAGCGCGAGGTGATCGCGATCGACCGCGTCACCCATCGCCGGAACCCGATTTATCACACGATCGTGCCGGCTGCGATGGAGCACCTGCTGCTGGGCGGCATACCGCGCGAGGCGACGTTGTTGAGCCATCTCAAGCGGAGCTTTCCGAACGTCACCGATGTTCATCTGGCCGTGGGGGGTGTCTGTCGCTACCACCTCTACGTGCAGATGAAGAAAGCCCGCGAGGGCGAGCCCAAAAACGTCATCATGGGAGCGTTCGGCGGCCACTACGATATCAAGCAGGTGATCGTCGTCGACGAGGATGTCGACGTGCACGATTCCGAACAGGTGGAATGGGCCGTTGCAACGCGCTTTCAGCCGGACCGTGATCTGGTGGTGGTAAATGGTGCCCAGGGTTCGATCCTCGATCCATCGACCGACCGCGGCATCGGCGCGAAGTGGGGACTGGATGCGACCCGGCCCCTGCAGTACGAGGGGCTTTCGTTTACCAAGGTGCACATTCCGGGAGAGGAAAGCGTCGACCTCGAGCAAGCCGTGGTCGGAGGGACCTCTGCGCTGCGCGACTATCTTGGCTGAAGCATCATTCCGACCCGATGCGCAGAAACACGGCACAGGTCTGAAAAGACGAAGGGCCTGACATCGACAAGCCCCTGATTGTCCGGATGCGGTACATGAAGTGTTCGACCAACGCTGAAACTCGCGGCTGATGCCTGATATCGCCGTCATCGACTACGGGATGGGCAACCTGCGCTCGGTCGCCAAGGCGCTGCTTCATGTGGCGCCCGACGCGCAGATCGTCGTCAGCGGCGACCCGGCCGTCATCCGCGAGGCGGCACGCGTCGTGCTGCCCGGGCAGAGCGCGATGCCCGATACGATGGCAGGCCTCGACGCCACCGGCCTTCTTGGTGTCGTGCTCGCTTGCCTGCGCGACCGCCCGTTCCTCGGCGTATGTCTCGGTCTGCAGATGTTGTTCGATCTCAGCGAGGAGGGGCCGACGGCGTGCCTCGGCGCCCTCCCGGGCCGCGTGCGCCGGTTTCGCGAAGAGGACCTGAACGTGTCCGGCGATCGACTCAAGATTCCGCACATGGGCTGGAGTCCCGTTCGGCAGACGCACGCGCACCCGCTGTGGGCCGGCATCCCGGACGGCGAGCGGTTCTATTTTGCGCACAGCTACTATCCGGTTCCGGCCGATCCCGAGCTGACCGCGGGAACGACGGCGTATCCGACGCCGTTTACTTGCGCCGTAGCGAGGGCTAATATCTTCGCCGTGCAATTCCACCCGGAAAAGAGCCAGCGCGCCGGTTTGCGCTTGCTCGCCAACTTCGTCACCTGGGACGGAACGCCGCAGTAACCTCCGCCAGAGTCGCGCGCGAGACGCCGCGTTTCACTCCTCCACGCAGCCCCTGCTGCCATGCAGATCATCCCCGCGATCGATATCAAGGACGGACATTGCGTGCGCCTGCGGCAGGGCGACATGCAGGCCGCGACGGTGTTTTCGGAGGATCCGGCCGCGATTGCGCGACACTGGCTCGAGCTCGGGGCTGAGCGACTGCACGTCGTCGACCTCAATGGCGCGGTGGCCGGCAAACCGCGCAACGAGCTCGCCATTCGCGAGATCGTGAGCGTGATCGGCGACGAGATTCCCGTGCAGCTTGGTGGCGGCATCCGCGACCTCGACACGATCGAGCGGTATCTCGACGACGGCATCAGCTTCGTCATCATCGGCACGGCGGCCGTGAAGAATCCGGGCTTCCTGCATGACGCGTGCTATGCCTTCCCCGGCCACATCATCGTCGGTCTCGACGCGCGCGACGGCAAGGTCGCGACCGACGGCTGGTCGAAGATGACGGGCCACGACGTGGTCGATCTTGCGAAGAAGTTCGAGGATTACGGCGTCGAGGCGATCGTCTACACCGACATCGGCCGCGACGGCATGCTCACCGGCGTCAACGTCGAGGCGACCGTCAAGCTCGCGCGCGAGCTGAAGACGCCCATCATCGCGAGCGGCGGCATCGCCTCGCTGCAGGACATCCATGCGCTCATTCCTTACGCGAGCGAAGGCATCATCGGCGCCATCGCGGGGCGCGCGCTGTACGAGGGCAGGCTCGATTTCAAGGAAGCGATGAAGGTCGCGAAGGGCTGACCCGCAGGCTGCAGGCACGCGCCGGTCGCCCGCCACCTGACGGTTAGAATGGGCGCATGGGCCTCGCGAAGCGCATCATTCCGTGCCTCGACATTGCTGACGGCCGCGTCGTCAAGGGTATCAACTTCGTCAATCTGCGCGACGCGGGCGACCCGGTCGAGGTCGCGCGCCGTTACGACGAGCAGGGCGCCGACGAGCTCGCGTTTCTCGACATCCGGGCGAGCGTCGAGAATCGCGGCTTGCTCTACGATATGATCGAAGCCGTTGCCGATCAGGTATTCATTCCGCTCACCGTGGGCGGCGGCATCAATTCGCTCGAGGAGATTCGCGCGCTGCTCAACGCCGGCGCCGACAAGGTCAGCATCAACACCGGTGGCATCGAGCGCCCCGAGTTGTTCGCCGAGGCATCGGAGCACTTTGGCGCGCAGTGCATCGTCGCGGCGATGGACGTCAAGCAATGCGCCGTCGACCAATGGCAGGTGTACGTTCGCGGCGGCAGGACGCCGACGGGCATCGACGCCATCGAATGGGCGCAGGAAGTCGCGTCGCTGGGCGCGGGCGAGATTCTCCTGACCAGCATGGATCGCGACGGGGCGCGCAAGGGCTTCGACCTGCCGTTGACGCGCGCGGTCGTCGATGCGGTCAACGTACCGGTCATTGCATCGGGCGGCGTCGGATCGCTGCGGGATCTGGTCGAAGGCATCACGGTCGGCGGTGCGGACGCCGTCCTCGCCGCCTCGATCTTCCACTACGGCGAGTTCACCGTCGGGCAGGCCAAGGCGGCGATGCGGGCCGCCGGCCTCGAAACCAGGACATGAGCGCCGATTGGCTCGACGCGGTGCGCTGGAACGCCGACGCGCTGGCGCCGGCGGTTGCGCAGGACGCGGCGACGCATCGCGTCCTGACGCTCGCCTGGATGAACCGTGCCGCGCTCACGCTCACCCGCGATACCCACGAAGCGCATTACTGGTCGCGCTCGCGCAGTCGCATCTGGCGCAAAGGCGAGCGCTCCGGCCACGTGCAGCGGGTGCGCGAGATCCGCCTCGATTGTGACCGCGACGCCATCCTGCTGATCGTCGAGCAGGTCGGCGGCATCGCCTGTCACACGGGGCGCGAGCGCTGCTTCTATCGCCGGCTCGAAGGCGACGAATGGCACACCGTCGAGCCAATTCTCGAAGATCCGGTGACCATCTATGGCCCTGAATGATTCGTCAGGCGGCGACGTTCTTGCGCGGATCGCGGCGACGATCGAAACGCGCAAGCGGGCGGAGCCTGAGGAGTCCTACGTTGCATCGCTGCTCGCGGGCGGCGACGACCGCGTCCTGAAGAAGATCGGCGAGGAAGCGACCGAGACGGTGCTGGCCGCAAAGGACGGTGATAAAATTCACCTGGTCGCCGAGGTCGCCGATCTGTGGTTCCACTGCCTCGTGCTGCTCGCCCGCCACGGCCTCGGTCCCGCTGACGTGCTGCACGAACTGGCGCGCCGGGAAGGCGTCTCCGGCCACGCCGAAAAGGCATCCCGCCGGGGCTGATCGGCGTGCCGGCAACCGCGGCGAGCGAACGATCCCGATGTCAACCGACTCCAACTGCATAGACACCAACTGCATATTCTGCAAGATCGTGCGCGGCGAGATCCCGAGCCGCAAGATCTACGAGGACGCCGACGTGCTCGCGTTCCACGACATACAGCCCGTCGCCCCCGTGCATTTCATGCTCGTGCCAAAGAAGCACATGGCGTCGCTGTACGATGCAACCGACGAGGACGCGCCTGCGCTGGGCAAGATCCTGGCTTTGGCCGGGCGCCTCGCCCGCGAGCAGGGTGCCGACGACGGCTTTCGGACGATCATCAACACCGGTCGCGTCGGACGTCAGGATGTGAAGCACGTGCACGTGCATGTGATAGGCGGCCCGGACGTGCTTGGCCCGATGCTTGCGCGGCCCGGGGACGTGCCGCAATGACGAGGAGGGAACGATGGGTGGATTGAGTATCTGGCATTGGATGATCGTGCTGTTGGTTGTCGTGCTGATCTTCGGCACGAAGAAGCTGCGTAACATCGGCCAGGACCTGGGTGGCGCCGTGAAAGGATTCAAGGAAGGCATGAAGGGTGCCGAAGGCGAGGCGCCCGACCCCGCGGAGCCGCCCTCGCAGGTCACCGGGCGCACGATCGAAGGCGAGGTCCGGCAGGAGCCGTCGACCAAGGTATGACCACGTTCCGGGTGCGCGCGGCAACTGTTGCGATACGCCGCGTCGCGCGAGCGTCGCGGTGCGGCTAGCGGACTTTCATGTTCGACATCGGGTTTTCGGAAATCGTCGTCATCGGGGTCGTCGCGCTCGTTGTCATCGGACCGGAGCGCCTGCCGAAGACCGCGCGCACGCTCGGGTTGCTGTACGGGCGCTTGCAGCGATATGTGACCGACGTCAAGGCGGACATCAGCCGCGAAATGGAGCTCGACGAATTACGCCGGCTGCAACGCGAAATGCAGGGAGCGGCGCGCGAATTCGAGCAGTCGGTCCAGACGGCGGCGAACAACGTCGCGACGGGCGTTCGCAACGTCGAGCGCGAGCTCAATGCCGGTGCCGCCGAAACGCACGAGAGTCGCGCGCCCGACGTCCCGCCGGCAACGCCGCTCGCCGCGCCCGCCGATTCGACGCTGCCCCGTCAGGCGGCGCTGCCGGGCTTCGACAAGATCCAGTAGTACGAACGGCCCCAAATTGCGCATGACGCGGCCATTATGCCCGCGGCCCGCACGTCGGCACCTGACCGTCCGCATCCGATGAGCGAAACCTCCGACACGCAGGAATCCTTCCTTTCGCACCTGATCGAGCTGCGCACGCGGCTGATGCGCTCGATCATCGCGGTCGTCATCGTGCTGCTCATGCTGTTCCCGTTCGCCAAAGACATTTACGCGTTGCTCGCGAAGCCGCTCTTGCGCGTGCTCCCGCACGGCTCGACGATGATCGCGACCGATGTCACGGGGACGTTCCTCGTCCCGCTCAAGGTGACGCTGATGGCGGCGTTCCTGCTCGCGCTGCCCTACGTGCTGTGGCAGGCGTGGGCGTTCGTCGCCCCCGGGCTGTACCAGAAGGAGAAGCGGCTCGTACTGCCGGTGCTGGTGTCGAGCTGCGTGTTCTTCGTGTTCGGGATGTCCTTCGCTTATTTCTTCGTCTTTCCCGTCGCGTTCGGCTTTTTCGCCGGCTACACGCCCGTCGGCGTGCAGATGATGACCGACATCGACAAGTACCTGTCGTTCGTGCTGACGATGTTCATCGCGTTCGGGATCACGTTCGAGACGCCGATCATCGTCGTCGTGCTCGTTCGGATGCGGGTGGTGACGCTCGAAAAGCTGAAGTCGGTGAGGCCGTACGTCATCGTCGGCGCGTTCGTCGTGGGGGCGGTTTTCACGCCGCCCGACATCATTTCGCAGTGCCTGCTCGCGGTGCCGCTATGGCTGCTCTTCGAGCTCGGGCTGCTGCTCGCGCGGTTCGTGTCGACCCCCGCGCCGGACGCCGGGACGGAAGGCACCGAGCCGGCGAAGTAGAGCGCGAACAGGCGGCGGGCTACTGCGTGTCAGGCCGCGGACGCTTCGCGACGACGACGTCGATGTCGAGCGGCTTGCCGTCGCGCAGGATCTTGACCCTGGCGTTGGATCCTGGCGTCAGCTCCGCGATGCGCGCGAGGAGCTGGGGCACGTCGGGCGTCGGCTTGCCGGCGATCTCGACGACCATATCGCGCACCTGCATGCCGGCGCGGTCCGCCGGGCCGCCACGCTGCAGCGCCCGTACGAGAACGCCGTCGGTGCGTTCAAGTGCCAGCGCCTGCGCGTCGTCGCGCGTGATCGCCTGCGGTTCGACGCCGAGCCACCCGCGCGTGACTTCGCCTTGCTTGATGATCTGCGCGAGCACGCTTTGCGCGAGCGACACCGGGATCGCGAAGCCGATCCCCATCGAGCCGCCGGATTCCGAAAAGATCGTGCTGTTGATGCCGATCAGATTGCCCGCCGTGTCGACCAGCGCGCCGCCCGAGTTGCCGGGATTGATCGGGGCATCGGTCTGGATGAAATCCTCGAAGCGATTGATGCCAAGATGATTGCGGCCGAGCGCGCTGACAATGCCCATGGTCACGGTGTTGCCGAAGCCGAACGGATTGCCGATCGCGAGGACGACGTCGCCGACATGCAGATGGTCCATCGTGCCGAACGTGATCGTCGGCAGGTTCTCGCCGTCGGCCTTCAGCACGGCGAGATCCGATTCAGGATCGACACCGCGCACGTGCGCGTGCAATTCACGCCCGTCCGCGAGGACCAGCTCGATATCGTCGGCGCCTTCGACGACGTGATGGTTCGTGAGCACGTAGCCGTCGGACGCGACGATCACCCCGGAACCAAGGCTCGTCGTGCGTCGCGCCGGCGCGCGCTCGGCCAGTTCCGGAAAATACCGTTTCAGGATCGAATCGTCGAGCAGCGGATTGCGCGCGCGAACGGCCTTGCTCGTGTAGATGTTCACGACGGCCGGCATGGCCTTTTTTGCCGCATCGGCATAGCTCGCGACGCTCGGCGTCGTGACCGGCGTCGACGATTGCTGCAGCAGCACGACGTTGTTCGCTTTGCCGGCAAGCCGTGGCAGCAAATCGGGCCGCAGCGTCGCGACGACGAACAACGCGGCGAGACATAACGTGCACGCCTGCGCAAACAGGAGCCAGAATTTTTTAAACACGATTCGACCGGTGAACAGGTAATTATAGTCGGCCGGTGCGATCGCGTTCGTGCTCGCTGAATCGCAACCGGTGCGGCGCGCGATGTTCGACGGGTCGCTTGCAAACGCTTGTTCCGACAAGGGAAAACAGGCGCAGTCCAACTTGCGACTGCAAATTCGTAAGCGGATTCCCGTATAATTCGACGGTTTGCCGGACGAGCATTCGGAAACGCAGCGAAAGGCAGGGATGGGGACCGAAGCGATAGTGAACAGGGACAAGCGCCGCTTTCTGATCGGCGCGACATCGGTCATCGGGGGCGTCGGCGCCATTGCCGTCGCCACACCCTTCGTGATGTCGCTCTGGCCAAGCGAGCGCGCCAAGGCGGCCGGGGCGCCGGTCGACGTTGATATCAGCAAGATCGAGCCCGGCATGCTGATCACCATCGAATGGCGCAGCAAGCCGACCTGGGTGCTCAACCGCACGGCGGCCATGCTGGCGACGTTGCCGAAGATGGATCCCCGTGTCGCCGACCCGCATTCGGACGTCCCGCATCAGCCGCCGTATTGCAAGAACGAAGCCCGTTCGATCAAGCCGGACATGTGGGTCGCCATCGGCATCTGCACGCACCTGGGCTGCGTGCCGACCTTCCGTCCCGAAGTGGCGCCCGCCGACCTCGGCCCTGAATGGCTCGGGGGCTTCTTCTGTCCCTGCCACCAATCGAAATACGATCTTGCGGGACGTGTTTTCAAGAGCCAGCCGGCGCCGACGAATCTCGTCATTCCGCCGTACAGGTACGAATCCGCGACGCAGATCCGGATCGGCGAAGACACCAAACCCGCCTGACGCAACCGGAGCGTTTGATGAGCAAAGTGATGACCTGGATCGACGATCGCTTTCCGCTCACTGCGCTGTGGAACAGCCAGTGGGGCAAATACGTCGCGCCGAAGAATTTCAACTTCTGGTACTACTTCGGATCGCTCGCCGCGTTCGTGCTGGTGTTGCAGATCATTACCGGCATCTGGCTCACGATGAACTACAAGCCCGACTCGACGAAGGCATTCGAGTCGATCGAGTACATCATGCGGGACGTCCAGTGGGGCTGGCTGATCCGCTACATGCACTCGGTGGGTGCGTCGATGTTCTTCATCGTCGTCTACCTGCACATGTTCCGCGGGCTCATGTACGGCAGCTATCGCAAGCCGCGCGAGCTGACGTGGATCTTCGGTTGCCTGATCTACCTCGCACTCATGGCCGAAGCGTTTTTCGGGTACCTGCTCCCGTGGGGCCAGATGTCGTACTGGGGCGCGCAGGTCATCGTGAACCTGTTCTCGACGATCCCGGTGATCGGCGACGACCTCTCGCTGTGGATCCGCGGCGACTACACGATCTCGGATATCACGCTGAACCGCTTCTTTGCGTTCCACGTCGCCGCACTGCCGCTGGTGCTGATCGCGCTCGTGGCCGCGCACCTGATGGCGCTCCACGAAACCGGATCGAACAATCCCGACGGCGTGGAGATCAAGAAGCAGCCCAAGAACCCGCTCACCGGCCTGCCGCTCGACGGCATCTACTCTCATCCGTATTACACAGTGAAAGACATCGTCGGTGTCATCGCCTTCCTCGCCGTATTCTCGATCATCGTGTTCTTCCTGCCGGGCATGGGCGGCTACTTCCTCGAGTCCAACAACTTCATCCCCGCCAATCCGTTGCAGACGCCTCCGGAAATCGCTCCCGTCTGGTATTTCACCCCGTACTACGCAATGCTGAGGGCGGTTCCGTCGTTTCTCGAGACGCAGGTGTGGGGTGTCATCGTGATGGCGGTGTCGGTTCTCATCTTCTTCGTACTGCCCTGGCTCGACCGCGGAGCCGTGAAGTCGATCCGGTATCGCGGCGGCCTCTACAAGGGCTGGCTCGTGGCTTTCGTCATCTCGTTTCTGATCCTCGGCTATCTCGGCACCATGCCGATCACCGTATGGGGACAATTCGCCGACGGCTTCCCGTTGTACGGCGCGGACAAGGCGACCGTCGTGGCGCGGGTGTTGACGGTCGTCTACTTCCTGTTCTTCCTGCTGATGCCGTGGTATACGGCGCGCGACCATACGAAGCCCCAGCCGACGCGGGTGAGGTGGCAATGAACCATTTCACCTGTTTGCTGCTGATTCTGCTTGCAACGTTCGCCGGCGCTGCTTCGGCGCAGGACGAGGGCCTGCGATTGGCGCCGGCGCCGGTCAACCGCCTCGACGACGAGTCGCTGCAACGCGGGGCGCGCGACTTCGTGAACTATTGCCTCACGTGTCATTCGGCGCAGTACATGCGCTACAACCGCCTGACCGACCTCGGACTCACCGAGGCGCAGATTACGGACAACCTGATGTTCGCGACCGACAAGATCGGCCAGACGATGACAGTCGCGATGACGCCGGCGAACGGCAAGGCGTGGTTCGGCACTGCGCCCCCCGATCTTTCAGTCGAGGCGCGGATTCGCGGTCGCGACTGGCTCTACAGTTACCTGCTCGGTTTCTATCGCGACGCGAAGTCCGCGACCGGCTGGAACAACATTGTGTTCCCGAACGTCGGCATGCCCAACGTGTTATGGGAACTATCCGGCGAGAACAAGCTGGTCGAGACGGAATACGAGGATCGCGAAAAGGCCACGGCGGCGGCGATCGCCGTCAAGGGAATTTCCGCACTCGAGCCGCTCAAGGAGCACAAGTTCGCGGTGCGCGAGGTTGCACCCGACGTTCCGGGAAAGATGTCGCGTGCCGAGTACGAGACGTTTGTCGCGGACATCGTGAATTACATGGACTACATGGCCGAGCCGATCAGGAACAAGCGCATGCATCTGGGCATCGTCGTGCTGCTGTTCCTCGGCGTGCTGTTCGTCCTCGCGTACGCGTTGAAGCGCGAATACTGGAAAGACCTGCACTAGCGACGCGGGGCACGAGCGGCCCTCCTGCCCCGTTGCTTTCCAAAGTGCCCGCTCGCCCCCGCGTGACGCGCGCGCGAGCCGATTTGCGCTACCCAGGAGATTGTCGAATATGATGACCCTTTATTCCGGCACGACCGATCCGTTCAGCCAGCGTTGCCGCATCGTGCTGCACGAAAAGGGCATGGACTTCCAGATCATCGACGTGGACCTCGATCACAAGCCCGAGGATCTCGCGGTGATGAATCCGTACAATCAGGTTCCGGTGCTCGTCGAGCGCGACCTCGTCCTGCACGAATCCAACATCATCAACGAGTACATCGACGAGCGATTCCCGCATCCGCAGCTGATGCCCGCCGATCCCGTCATGCGCGCGCGTGCGCGGCTGTTCCTGCACCGGTTCGAGAAGGAGCTCTTCGTGCACATCGACGCGCTCGAGAGCGGCAACCAGAAGCAGTCCGACAAGGCGCGCGGGCTCGTGCGCGATGCGCTGATGCAGATCGCCCCGGTATTCGCGAAGCACAAGCACATGCTCGGCGAGGACTACTCGATGCTCGACGTCGCGATCACGCCGCTGCTCTGGCGACTCGACTATTACGGGATCCAGATGCCGAAGCAGGCCGCCCCGCTGATGAAATACGCGGAGCGCCTGTTCGCGCGTCCGGCGTTCTCCGAAGCGCTGACGTCGGCCGAGCGAGGGATGCGCAAGTAGGCATCATCATTGCATGTGCCTGGCGTTAACCGCGATTTTCGCTTCTTTCAGGGACCAATCGTAAAGTAGCTCGACACTTTCGCGCCGATGTAACGCACAAGGCGGAACGGGCATGCGCCGTTCGCGCAACACCGTGCGTTGCGGAAGACGGTCGGTAAAGCCGCTTCCTTGACCGCCGCTGCGCCGAGCGTACTATTTTCGCCATGTCAGAGCAGTCCGCCAAGCCCTATCTCGTGCGCGCCATTTGCGAATGGTGCGCCGACAACGGCCTTACGCCTTATCTCGCCGTACGCGTGAATCCGCAGACACGCGTGCCGGCGGCGTTCGTGAAGAACGGCGAGATCGTGCTGAATGTGAGCACGACGGCGACGCGCAAGCTGACCATCGACAATCAGTGGATCCAGTTCACTGCACGCTTCAACGGTTCGTCGCAGGAAGTGTCGGTGCCGATCGGCGCCGTAATCGGCATCTTCGCCAAGGAGACCGGGTACGGCTTTTCGTTCTCGGCGCCGGACGACCCGGTTGCTGCGCTCGCATCGAGCAGCGGGCGGCGTGTTGGCGATGCACCGCTGAAGCTCGTTGACCCATCGCGCAAGCGCCCCTCGCACCTGCAAGTCGTCAAGTAAGCGCTTCGCATGCGCGCCGCACACAACGAGCGTTTCCGAATCACGTCGTGGCGCGCGGCAAGGGCAGCGCTACAATCTGCGCGACGCCGGCATAGCTCAGTTGGTAGAGCAGCGGTTTTGTAAACCGTTGGTCGTGGGTTCGATTCCTGCTGCCGGCACCACTCTACACGTCAAAGCCGTCCGCTAGTGTTCTTGCTTCGCCAGATTTCTCCTCTATAGGTTCACTAACCAAGGCCGCTGCCGTCCAGAACCGACCGCTTGCATCCGGGGGTATCATGGGGTCGTTTACGGGGTATGCGTCGCTGAGTGTAGGGGGTATGCGGCGCTAGTACCCCCGGGACCAACCATGCCTCTCACGTCGATCGCCATTCGTAACGCCAAGCCTCGAGTAACGCCCTACAAGCT
>JALYSS010000271.1 GCA_030854685.1 Pseudomonadota bacterium
CGAAACTTCCCGACTCGACGACCTTCGCGAACGCAATCAGCGACTGAAAACGGTCCATCGATTCCGGTTCTGAAAATAGATTGTTGCATTCTACGCAATAGTAATTTCCATTACCATTGGTTTATTCCTGAACTCGCAAGTGTCAATATCCCTGCGTCGCGTCGCGTGGCGCATTCAACGAAGGAGTGTTCTCCATGAAGCTCTACTACGCCACCGGCGCCTGCTCGCTGGCGGCGCACATCACGCTGCGGGAATCGGGATTGCCGTTCGATCTCGCGCGCGTCGACCTGCGCGAGCACAAGACCGCCGACGGCCTCGACTACTACGCCATCAACCCGAAAGGCTACGTCCCGCTCCTCGAACTCGACGATGGCGAGCGCCTGAGCGAAGTGGCGGTGATCCTTCAATACGTCGCCGATCGCAAACCCGGAACGCTCGCCCCCGCGTTCGGGTCGATCGAACGCTACCGCCTGATGGAATGGCTGAATTTCATCGCCACCGAAATCCACAAGGGTCTCGCCCCGCTGTGGAAGCCGACAACGCCCGAGCCGTACAAGGTCGCGACGTTGCAGACGGTGGGAAGCCGTTTCGATTACGTCGTGAAGGCGCTCGGCACGAAGCCTTACCTGACGGGCGACGCATTCACGATCGCCGACGCGTACCTGTACACCATCGTGAACTGGCACAAGTTCCTGAAATTCGATCTCGACCGTTGGCCGGTGCTGCAAGCATTCCAGGAGCGCGTCGCCGCACGCCCCAACGTGCATAAGGCCCTCGAAGACGAGCACCTCGTCAAGCACGCAGCATGAGAGTCCTGCCCACGCTTTTCCTGTCACACGGATCGCCGATGCACGCCGTTTCGCCCGGCGTCGTCGGCGATGCGTGGGAGGCGCTCGGGCAGCGCATCGTCGGACCCGACGCAGTGCTGATCGCGTCGGCGCATTGGGAAACGTCGATGCCGATGGTGACCGGCAATCCCAGGCCGGAGACCATTCACGATTTCGGCGGATTTCCCAGGGAGCTGTATTCGATCCGGTATCCGGCGTCCGGCGCGCCGGATCTCGCGGCACGCGTCGTCGCCATGCTGAAGGACGCGGGCATCACCGCCGGCGTCGATGGCTGTCGCGGCCTCGATCACGGTGCGTGGGTGCCGTTGCGCTGGATGTACCCGGACGCCGGGATACCGGTGGTGCAGCTCGCCGTGCAACCCGCGCGCGGAACGGCGCATCATCTCGCACTGGGCCGCGCGCTCGCGCCGCTTCGTAACGAGAATGTGCTGATCATCGGTTCGGGGCACGCGACGCACAATCTGCGCGACTGGACCAGCCATCGCGGTCAATCCGAGCCGATGCGCTACGCGGTCGACTTCTCGGACTGGCTCGAGGAGAAGCTCGCCACGCACGACGACCGTGCGCTCGTCGATTACCGTGATGAAGCGCCGGCCGCCGCGCGCGCGCACCCGACCGAGGAGCATTTTCTGCCGCTGTTCATCGCGTACGGCGCAGCGGGGCCCGCTCCGACGGTCGAGCGCGTTGTCGACGGCTACGAAAACGGCGCGCTGTCGCGCGATTCGTTCATGTTCGGCGCGTGAGCGCGGCGCGACGCTGAAATCTGCGGAATATTCACATTGCCTCGCGTGGCGTTGGCCGTCAAAGTAGCGAACATTTACATTTCCGACGGGATCCAACGGTTGTCGGATATCGTCCGACGAGGGAATAGGGACAATGCCGATCCACGCTTTCGGGATAGGCCGTTAGAGTGTTCGGAAACCGCCCGTGGAGACCGTGAAATGAAGCTTCGAGCTGTCGGAATCGTCGTCCTCGCCAGTGCCGCGCTGCTCGGCGGGTGTGCTTATCCGGAACCCTATCCCGTCTATGGAGGACGGCCGGTCGTGGCCCAGCGCGCCGAATACGGCGTCGTCGAATCGCTCGAGATGTATCGTGGCGGCGGCGGCTCACCGGTGGGCCTCGGCGCCATCATCGGCGGGGTTGCCGGCGGCATCCTCGGTCATCAGTTCGGCGGCGGCAGGGGCAACACGGCGGCAACCATCGTCGGGGCAATCGGCGGTGCGGCGGTCGGCAATCAGGTCGAGAGGACGAATGCGGACGATCGCTTTCGCGTGATCGTCCGGCTCGACTCGGGCGCGACGATCGCATTCGACCAGGTCGGCGAAGGTGAATTGCGCGTCGGCGACCGGGTGCGGATCGTCAATCGCCGCGTTTATCGCTACTGAAATCCAGCCAGCGCAAGCATTCCATGGAACGAATCGTAATCGGAGGCGACATGGCACATCGTTCGGATTCGCCTATCGGCACCATGCGCGATGATAGCGTCGCGCGCAGCGAGCTTGACGCGTTGATGGGCTCCATCGACGCGTCGTCCGACGAGCAGCGCGTCGACGAATTGATCGAATGGATCGAAGCCTGCGAGTCATCGGTGCGCTTCGTTCCCGATTGGTCGGGCGAATCGTACCAGCACGCCGCATGAGAGAACCGGGCGCGAGCGCCAGCCTGCAGGGGTTGCCTACGTGCGACTGCGCGGCGCCGAGCTCGAGCGTGGGCGCGCGTCAGTGCAACCGCTGACGTGACTTGCGCGCGGCTTCGTGCCGTTCGCGATGCCCGCTGCCCCGTGCGTCGTGTGGCTTGCGCCGGTCCTGCCAGAACCGGTAGATCAGCACCGACGCGACCGCCAGCTCGTCGACGAGACTCGCCCGCTTTTCCTTGTCGTCGACCCACTCGACGAACTCCGGATCCTGATCGCCGAACGCCAGCGCCTCGATCGGAAACACCCAGTCGCGCGCGTCAGCCGAATCGTAGAGCGGCTGCCATTCGTCGTCGCGGAGCTTGACGCCCGCCATGTAGCCTTCGGACCATGCTGACGCTTCGGGCGGCGTCTTGTCGTTGCGCGTCTTCTCGTCGGGCATGTAGAGCAACGGCTTGAAACGCGTCGGCGATTCGCCCAGCGTGCGCTGGATGCCCACCATGTGCCGAAGCATCAGACCCATGATGCGCTGCGCCTGCTCGCTGCTCGCGAACGCGGGATTCGACGATCGAGCGCCCTCGCTCCACACCTGCGGCAGCCATTCGGACGGCTGCACGTTGTCGGGACCGCTGACGATCGCCGTCAGGAAGCCGTCCAGCATTTCGAGATCCATGCAATCCTGCGGCACGAGGTCGGACGCGAGAAAGCCTTCGAGCTCGTCCAGTTCCGGGTCGGACAGCGGTTCGTCGAGCGCGCGCATTTCAGCCATGGCAGATTGGACCTCGTCGTGGTCGTATGGGGTCAGACTCGACTAATTGGAGACATGGTGGGGACTTCGCTGCGCTCGATCCAATAAGTCGAGTCTGACCCCTGGTCATCGCAACGCATGCGCGATATTGAGCGCGAGCGCGAAGACGATCATCGCGCCCGCCTGATGCATCGCCGCCAGCGGCAGCGGAACGACGTTGACCAACGTTGCAATGCCGAGGCCGAGCTGCACCGCGAGCATTGCGAGCAGCGCTGTGCCGCCGGCACGTGCGCGCCGCGGCAATTGCCGTCCCCGCAGTCGCCACCACAGCAGCGGCACCGCCAGAGCGAGCAGCCAGCCGATTGCGCGATGGTCGAACTGCACCGTTGCCATGTTCCAGAAGAAATTCTTCCACCACGGCGCGAGCATCAGGATTTCCGGCGGCACGACCTGGCCGCTCATCAGCGGGAACGTGTTGTAGGCGAATCCGGCGCGGATGCCGGCGACGAATCCGCCCAGCAGCACCATCACGAACACCAGCGCGGCGACGGCGAAGGAAAAACGCCGCACGCTGCGTACCCCCGTGAGCGACGCATCGACGCGGCGCGGAAACGCGAGCGACAGCGCGGTCCACAGCATCGCCGCGAATATCGCGAACGCGAGGCCCAGGTGCGTCGTCAGGCGAAATTGGGAAACCCGTGGATCGTCGGCGAGACCGCTTTTCACCATCAGCCACCCGACGCCGCCCTGCAGACCGCCGAGCACGAAGATGCCGAGCAGCGGCCACGCGTAGCCGCGCGGGATCCGATGGCGGACGAGGAACCACAGATACGGCGCAAGGAACGCGACGCCGATCGCGCGACCGAGCAGCCGATGAAAATATTCCCACAGGAAAATGCGCTTGAACGCAACGAGCGTCATGTCGCGATTGACGTCGCGAAATTCGGG
>JALYSS010000044.1 GCA_030854685.1 Pseudomonadota bacterium
TCCCATCCCATGCGCGCGAAAGCCATTTCCGCGTTGACCAGCGATCCGAGTGCGATTTCTTCCGCATCGGGCTCGTGGGCGGAAAGCGTCGGCGCGTGCAGCGCGCTCGTGCCGGCGAGCACCAGAACGACAAGCGCGGACGTGACAGCGGATGCACGCGAATGAGTGGAGCGCATGTTGACCTCGTCGACTTTTGAACGTTGTCGTGGAAAGTGATCTTGCGGGGCGTCATGAGCCGTCGCGCCCAAATTACGCGGACACACCGGCGTTTTCCGAGAATCGTTTCAGTATAATCAGACGTTTTCGTTTGCTGCTCATGCGCCCGTTCACGTTTACCTGCGCGCTGTTCGCCGCGGTCCTTGCCGTTTCGGTCCCCGCCACTGCACAGTCCCCGCTGATCGTCGCGGCCAGGAGCCGGCCGGCCGCGCATCCGGTGGCTCCGGCGGCACCCGCGGCTCCTCCGGTGGTACTGCAGGAGCCGGGCGCACCCGTCGCGCCGACGATTGCAGCGGCCGCGTGGGCGCTGGTCGATACGCTGTCGGGCCAGACCCTCGGCGCGGCGAGCGCCGACGAGCGCCGCGACCCCGCCTCGCTGACCAAGCTGATGACCGCGTACGTCGCGTTTGCAGCACTCCGCGCGAAGACGATCGTAGCGTCGCAAATGGTGACGGTATCGCCGCGCGCGTGGAAGGCCGAGGGCTCGCGGATGTTCATCGAGCCGCGCAAGGCGGTGAGCGTCGATGACCTCCTGCGCGGCGTCATCGTCCAATCGGGCAACGATGCGTCGATCGCGATCGCCGAACTGGTCGGGGGCAGCGAGGAAGCGTTCGTCGACCGGATGAATCGGGAGGCGGCGCGGCTCGAGATGACGTCGACGCATTTCGTCAATGCGACCGGGCTTCCCGATCCGCAACATTATTCGACGGCCGCCGACATGGCGCGGCTCACCGTGGCGCTGATCCGCGATTTCCCCGAGGACTATTCTCTCTTTTCCGAAAAGGAATTCCGTTACAACAACATTACGCAGTCGAACCGCAACCGGCTGCTGTGGACCGATCCGTACGTCGACGGCGTCAAGACCGGGCACACCGACGCCGCGGGCTGGTGTCTGGTCGCTTCGGCCAAGCGCGGCGATCGCCGCCTCGTTTCCGTCGTGCTCGGTGCGACGTCCGACTCGGGGCGCGCGAGCGAAAGCCAGAAGCTGCTGAACTGGGGGTTTCAGGCGTTCGACACGGTCGCCCTTTATCAATCCGGCAAGCCGGTGACGACGCTGCGCGTCTGGAAGGGTGCGAAGCGTGACGTGAGCGCAGGATTTCTTGCCAATCGTTATCTCACGTTGCCGAAGGACAAGGCCGACAAGCTCGGCCTGACACTCGAATCGAAGGAACCGCTGGTCGCCCCGGTGCTGAAGGGGCAACCGGTTGGCATGGTCAAGGTGGCGCTTGAAGGCAAGCCGGTCGCCGAATTTCCGTTGATCGCCCTCGAGGAAGTGCCGCTCGCGAACCTGTTCGGTCGCGCGGTCGATACGGTCAAGCTCTGGTTCACCAGCCGCCAAGGATGATAATGCTCGATGCTGCTCGCACGGTCTACCTGAACGGGGAGTTCCTGCCGCTTGCCGATGCGAAGATCTCGGTGCTCGATCGCGGCTTCATCTACGGCGATGGCATCTACGAAGTAGTGCCGGTATATCGGCGAAGGCCGTTCCGGATGCCGCAGCATCTGGAACGCCTGCAGCACAGCCTCGACGGCATTCGCCTCGCGAATCCGCATCCCGACCGCTGGGACGGATTGATCGCCGATCTCATTGCGCGCCAGCCGTTCGACGACCAGGCGGTTTATCTGCAGGTGACGCGCGGCGTCGCCAAGCGCGACCACGCGTTTCCGCAAGGCGTGTCGCCGACGGTGTTCATGATGAGCAATCCTCTCGTGCTGCCCACGCGCGAGCAGGTCGAGCGCGGTGTCGCGGTGGTCACGGCGCAGGACAATCGCTGGCTTCGCTGCGATCTCAAAACGACGTCGCTGGTCGGCAATGTGTTGATGCGTCAGCTCGCGGCCGATCACAACGCCGTCGAGACGGTGATGTTCCGCGAGGGACACCTGACCGAGGCGTCGGCGTCGAACGTGCTCGTCGTGCGCGATGGCATGATCGTCGCCCCACCGAAGGACAACCTGATCCTTCCCGGCATCACGTATGACGCGACGCTCGACATCGCGCACGATGCCGGCCTGCCGTTGGAAATACGCGCGGTGACGCACGACGAAGCGCTCGGCGCCGACGAAATGTGGTTGTCGTCGTCGTCGAAGGAGGTCCTCGCAGTGACGACGATCGACGACAAGCCGTTCGGTGGTGGCGTACCCGGACCGTTGTTCCGCCAGGTGTGGGCCGCGTTTCAGGCGCGCAAAACGGCGTAGCAATTGAGGTCAGAGCCGCGCTGACCCCGAAGTCACAACGGTGTCGTCGCGCCGAAGCGTCCATGCTGGAAAACGAGACCCTGGCCCGGTGCGCGCTCGACGGTCACGATCTCGCCGGTGAACACCATGTGGTCGCCCGCGCGGTGTCGCGAGTGGTGGCGGCATTCGAACCAGGCGACGCAGCCGCCGATCAGCGGCGAATCCGACCAGCCCAATCGGAACGCGACGTTCGCGAAGCGGTCCACATGGGGACGGGAGAACCGTCGGGCGAGTTCCACCTGGCCGGTGGAGAGTACGTTCACCGCATACCGATCCGCCGCCTCGAACGCCGCCAGGCTCGTCGAGCGGTACGAAAGCGTCCACAGGATCAGCGGTGGATCGAGCGAGACCGAATTGAACGAGTTTGCCGTGAAGCCGACGTAGCGATCGTCTTGCGCGCGGGCGCACACGATCGTGACGCCGGTCGCGAACTGGGCCAGCGCATCGCGCAATTGCCGCTCGTTGAACGCCACAGTACCCGTGGCGGCATGACGGCCTCTGCCTGACATGCCGGCAATGTAACCCAGGCGGCTCGCGCGCTCTTGCTAGACTGTCGGTTCCTGCCTGACCCTGCACCCCCGCCACCGAGATGCCGGCCGCCTTGCAGAAGCTGATTACCAACCGCTACGCCGGGCGCGACTTGCCCGTGGCGGTGGTACTTCCCGACGGGGCGCGCGTACCGCTGTCCCCGGCGCCGGAACTCGACGTGATCGCGCGCACGCTCGCCGGGCTTCGGACGCTTGCGGCGCCGGCGATGGGTGCCCTCGCGCGTGCCTACGTGCACAACGACGTCGATTTCACCGGGAGCGCTCGGCGCGCGCTGGCGATCGCCGAGCGGATGGTCGGCGACATCGCGCACGGTCACGAAGGTGCCCGCAGCCGGCTGCTGTCGTTTGTGCATCGGTGCCGGGGCAATCAGCGCAATATTTCGCATCATTACGACGTCTCGAACGCGTTCTACCGGATGTGGCTCGATGCGCGCATGGTCTATTCGTGCGCCTATTTCCATCATTCGGACGATTCGCTCGACGACGCGCAGGCGCAGAAGCTCGACCACGTCTGCCGCAAGCTCAGGCTGGCCAAGGGCGAGCGCTTTCTCGACATCGGTTGCGGCTGGGGCGCACTGATCTTCTGGGCGGCCGAAAACTACGGCGTCACGGCGACGGGCATCACGCTGTCGCGCAATCAGTTCGAGCACGTGCGCGAACAGATCGCCACTCGGGGACTCACCGATCGCGTACGCGTCGAATTGCGCGACTACGTCGAACTCCCGGACGAGGCAGCGTTCGACAAAATCGCCAGCGTCGGCATGTTCGAGCACGTCGGGCCACGAAACTACGACCGCTATTTCGGGAAAATCCGCCGGATCCTCGTTCCGGGCGGCTTGGTGCTCAATCACGGCATCACGCACAACGCACTTTCCCGTCGAGGCTTGGGCAGCGGCATCGGGGAATTCGTCGAGGAGTACGTGTTCCCCGGTGGCGAACTTGCCCACGTGTCGCGCGTTGTCGCGGGACTCGCCGTCCAGGGTCTCGAGGTCGTCGACGGCGAAGCGTTGCGCGAGCATTACGCGAAGACGCTGTGGTACTGGGTCGACCGGCTGGAGGCGCATGCCGACGCGGCACGCGCCGACGTGGGCGAGGAGAAATACCGCATCTGGCGGATCTACATGGCCGGGTCAGCGCATGCATTCGACCGCGGCTGGCTGTCGCTTTGGCAATTGCTCGCTGGCAAGCCGCTCGTCGACGGCCGGCTGCCGCATCCGTTGACGCGTGAGTATATGTACGAATCGGGATCAGAGCTGTAAGCATTCGGGTACGCAATTCCCGAATACCTGCAGCTCTGACCCTAATTACGTAACTCGCGTGCCTGCACCCGCCATTCCGGCGCGAGGTTGCATCGAGAGGCGCGCGACCGCATATTGACAGGATTCGTCGCCGGAAACGTTCCCCGGCTGGAGCAGCGACATAAACACACCCGCCCCCGCCCCCGTTGTCGCGCAAGTGAGTGCACTCGCGTTTCCCTGCACGTTCCCGATCAAGGTCATGGGGCGTACCCGGGATGGTTTCGCACAGGCGATCGTCGAGATCGTGCAAAGGCACGCGCCCGACTTCGTCGCCGCGACGCTCGAGATGCGCACGTCCAGCGCCGGAAATTATCTGTCGATGACCGCGACCGTCAATGCGACGTCGCGCGAGCAACTCGACGATCTTTATCGCGAGCTCGTCGCGCACGAGATGGTGGCGATGGTGCTCTGACTCGGCAACGTCGCTTCAGGCGGCTGCCGGTCGGCGCAAGTCCCTGTTGTCCGAGGCCGAAGCGCACAAGCCGTCGGCCAATACGAGGACCGGCGCGCCGAAGGCACTCCTCAAGGCCGACAAGGACGGTGGACGACTGATCCTCGACACGCAGACGACGCTCTCAGGTGTGCCGCCATCCGCATGGAACTACATGCTCGGCAACCGTTGCGCGCTGGAGTGGTTCTCGACCAGCACAAGGAAAAGGCACCGAGGGATCCAACGATCCGCGAGAAATTCAATACGTATCGCTTCGCAGATTACAAAGAAAAGGTCATCGATTTGCTGACGCGTGTCACAACCGTCAGCGTCGAAACGCAGAAGATTGTCGAGGCGATGCGGGTTGTTCGACGCACGTAAGCGAGGAATGCGCTAATCCGTTCGTCTGATCGACGATAGTTGATAACGAGATGATATTTCGATGAGCGAGGTTAAAGGGTTATCTCCAGCGCCCGGCCTATGGGCGGTTGCGATACGTCGCCGATTTCGCGGAATGCCCACGATACGCCTCGCTCACTGTCCAAGGGGCGTTTGGTCCGTACCAGCTGTACTTTTACAGCCTGGACTGCGCGGAGCCGCGTCACGTGCACGCGCAGCGAGAGCGCCGCGTCTGCAAATTCTGGCTGGACCCCGTGGCGTTGGCGGATAATCACGGATTCAACGCGGTCGAACTTCGTTTGATTTCCAAGTTGGTCCGCGAGCACAGGGTTCGAATAGTAGAGGGCTGGAATGAGCATTGCGGCGACGACTGACCCTCGCATCAGCAAAATTGAAGTTACCGACGACGAGATCATGGCGATACTCGTCGACGGACGGCGACTAACGGTGCCATTGACCTGGTCCTGGCGCCTTCTCGAGGCAACTCCGCGACAGCGAAGGCGCTTTGAAATCATCGGCGACGGCACCGGCGTACGCTGGCCCGAAATCGATGAAGACATCAGCATTGACGGCATGCGTTCGCGGAACGCCGGCACCCGCGGGCGACGACGTGACGCCCGGGTCGATCCAGCGTGGAAGCGCAAAATCCCTTGCGGCAAATGGTCGACCTCGAAAAGCACTCAAGACCGGCGCCAGGTTCGATAATCCGCACGCTGGGCCTCACCGATTACGAGACGACCTGGCGTGCGATGCAGGCGTTCACCGATGCGCGTGCGTCCGACACGGCCGATGAAATCTGGCTGACCGAGCATGCGCCGGTCTACACGCTGGGCCTCGCCGGCCGCAGTCAGCACCTGCTGCGTGCGAACGGCATTCCGGTGCACAAGGTCGATCGCGGTGGCCAGGTGACGTATCACGGTCCCGGGCAGCTTGTCACCTATCTGCTGTTCGACCTTCGTCGCGCGAAGCTCGGCGTGCGCCAGATGGTCCGGCGCATCGAGGCCGCGGTGATAGCATGGCTCGCGACGTTCGCCGTCGAGGCGTATGGCAAGCCTGCGGCACCGGGCATCTATGTCGTGCGCGACGGCGTCGAATCGAAGATCGGATCGCTCGGCCTCAAGGTGCGTAACGGCTGCACGTATCACGGCGTCGCGGTGAACATCGACATGGATCTATCTCCTTTCGCTGACATCGACCCCTGCGGGTATCCGGGGCTTGCCGTGACACAACTATCGGATCTCGACGTCCGCCGGACCGTCAAACAGGCCGGATGCGAGCTCGCTCCACTCCTCGCGCATCATTTGACTGTGCGGCCGGCATGAGCGACGACGCCACACCGGCGAAATCCGCCGTCGCGGCATCCAACGCCGCCGGCATCAAGCACAAGCGCGGCGCGAAGACGTCACGCATCCCGATCAAGATCGTCGGAGCCGAGCGCCTGCGCAAGCCTGAATGGATTCGTGTGCGCGCTCCATCGTCGCCGCGCTTCTACGAAATCAAGCAGATCCTGCGCGAGCACCGGCTGCACACGGTTTGCGAAGAAGCGTCATGCCCGAACATCGGTGAATGTTTCGGCAAGGGCACGGCGACGTTCATGATCATGGGCGACATCTGCACGCGGCGGTGTCCGTTTTGCGACGTCGGCCACGGTCGGCCGCTGGCGCTCGACGCCGACGAGCCGGCAAACCTGGCGAAGACGATCGCCGCATTGCGCTTGCGCTACGTCGTCATCACGAGTGTGGATCGCGACGACCTGCGCGACGGCGGTGCACAGCATTTCGTTGATTGCATCCGCGCCGTGCGCGAGCATTCGCCCGGCACGCAGATCGAGGTGCTGGTACCGGACTTCCGCGGCCGCCTGGACCGTGCGCTCGACATTCTTGGTACTGCACCGCCCGACGTGATGAACCACAATCTCGAGACGGTGCCGCGGCTCTATCGGCAGGCGCGGCCCGGCTCCGACTACGCGAATTCGCTCAGGCTGCTGCAGGAATTCAAGCGGCACTTTCCGGCACTCCCGACCAAATCCGGCCTGATGGTGGGGCTCGGCGAAACGGATGTCGAAATTCTATCGACGATGCGCGACATGCGCGCGCACGACATCGACATGCTCACGATCGGCCAATACCTGCAGCCGTCGATGCAACATCTTCCGGTGCTGCGCTACGTGCATCCCGACACGTTCGCGCAGTTCGAACACGACGCGTACGCAATGGGGTTCCGGCACGCCGCCGTCGGTGCGCTCGTGCGCTCGTCGTATCACGCCGACGCCCAGGCGGAAGAGATTCTCGCCGCCGCAGCTGACTGAGCTCGGCACGTTCACGCGGCGTGCAGCGGCCCTTCGAACGCCGCTGCCGCTCGCGGCCTCGTCAATCGGTCAGCACGAACGTCACCTTCAGCGTGACCTTGTAGCCGGTGATTTTCCCGCCGTCGATGTCGATCGAACGGTCCTTGATCCAGACGCTCTTCACGTTCTTCAGCGTCTTGTTGGCGCGGGCAACGCCCTGGTTCAATGCATCGTCGAAGCTTTTCGGACTCATCGCGATGATCTCGGATACGCGTGCAACGGACATGGCACTCTCCTTTTTGTTGGCGCCGGAATCCTTCTCGGCGATTGCAGTGTGCGCGCACCGGTAAAACGTGACAATACGTCGGTAAAGGGCGCCGGTATCATGCCGGTTACGCCCCTGGAGAAATGATCGTGCAGCGTTACCGCTCCGTGTTGTCCCAATGCATGACCCTCGTCGTGACCATGTCGATACTGTTCGTCCCGGCGGTCGCTCGCGCCGAGGCTTCGGTCGTCCGCATTTCGTACGGCTTCGGTATCCTCTACCTGCCGCTGATGGTGATGGACCGCGAGCATCTGCTCGAGATGCATGCGAAGGCCGCGGGTCTGTCGGATGTCAAGGTGGAATGGAAGACGTTCGACGGCGGCAACGTGATCAACGACGCCATGCTCTCGGGCGCGCTCGATATCGCAGGCATCGGCGTCCCCGGCTTCCTTACGTTGTGGGCGAAGGCGAAGGACAACCCGCGAACCGAAGTGCGCGGCCTTACGGGCATGAGCAGTTCGTCGATGTACCTGATGACGCGCAATCCAGCCGTAAAGCGCATTGGCGACTTCACCGACAAGGACAGGATCGCCGTCCCCGGCATCAAGACGTCGCTGCCTGCCGTGCTGTTGCAAATGGCCGCGGCGAAGGCATTCGGCGACGAGAACTACGCGAAACTCGATCCGATCACCGTTGGGCTGCCGCACCCCGACGCGCTGGGCATCATGGTCTCCGGCAAGGGCGAGATCGATTCGCACATGGCGTCGCCGCCGTTCTCGTACATCGAGGATGCGACGCCGGGACTCCATCGCGTTTTCAACTCCGTCGACCTGCTCGGCAATATCACGCTCGACATGACGTTCTCGACCCGGCGTTTCGTCGAGGCCAACCCGAAGCTCGCCGCCGCATTCGTCGCGGCGATGCAGGAAGCGTGCGCGATGATCGCGAACGACAAGCGCAAGGCGGCGCAAATCTACACCGACGTCCGCAAGAGCAAGCAGCCGGTCGAGGACACGCTCAAGATCCTCGAGGATCCAAATTCGAAGTTCAGCGCGGTGCCCGAGGGCACGATGCGATACGCCGAATTCATGTCGCGCATCGGCACGATCAAGGCAAAGCCGGCGTCGTGGAAGGACCTGTTCTTCGCGCCGATCCAGTCCGCGCAAGGGAGCTGATGCGAGCGGCAAGCCGTCAGTTGCCGCGCGGGGCCGGCGGCGGCGCGCCGTTCGGCCACAACAGCCACTCCTCCGCCTGCTGCCGCATGCGGCCCGCCTGCTGGCCGGCCTCGTCGCCGAAGCCCCAGAAAAAGTCGGCGCGAATCGGGCCGCGTATCGCGCCGCCCGTGTCCTGCGCCATCACGAGTCGTTGCAACGGCTTGTATGACCCCCCCACGCTTGCGGTCGCATTGGCCAATACCGCCGCTGCGCTGCCCCCCAGGGGGCCGAACTCGCGCCTTGGGGTGGCGCTGCGTCGCTCATCGAACAGCGGTTCCGTGGTGGCAAGAAACACCGGCGCGCCGAGCGGTATCGCGCGTGGGTCGACGGCGATCGTGCGCTCGGCCAGGAGTGGCACGCCAAGGCTGCCGATCGGGCCGTCGATTTTCGCTTCGAGCGAACCCGGTTGCGGAGGCGGCACTTCGCGAAAGAAGACGTAGCTCGGATTCTCGTCGAGCAACGCCGGCAATTGGTCGGGATGGCGGCGCCCCCACTCGCGAATACCCTGCATCGACGCTTCGCCAAGCGTGAGTTCACCGCGATCGATCAGCACGCGCGCGACCGAGCGAAACGGCTGCCCGTTCTGATCGGCATAGCCGACACGCATGATGCCGCCGTCGTCGAGCTGAACGCGACCCGATCCCTGGATCTGCAGGAAGAACGCGTCCACCGGATCGCTGACATACACGAGCACGTTGCCGTTCGTATTCGCTTTCCCGGCATCGATGTCCGCGCGTGCCCAGTACGGCACGACGTGCCGGCCGTCGAGTCGTCCGCGCACGCGTTTGCCTTTGAGCTCGGGATACAGGTCGGAAAGCTCGACGATCAGCAGATCGTCGGGTGGCGTGTACAGCGGTGCCGGAAACGAGGGGCTCGCCGTGCGCGAGCCTTTCAGGAGCGGCTCGTAATACCCTGTGACGAGTCCGCTCGTGTCGCCGTCGCTGGCCGTCACCCGGTACGGCGTAAAATTCTCCTCGAAGAAGCTCCGGACCGCGTTGGCGTCGTGTTCGTCAACGGCATCCGCGGCGGAGCAAGGCGCCTGCCAAAGCGCTTGCGTGCGCGATCGCGCGACGAGCGCCTTGCAACCGACGCGAAACGCGGGCCACGCCGCTTGCTGGCGGTCGTCGTTCCACCCCGGCAGTTCGCGATACGTGGTCGGTGTGAATACCGCGCGCGCCGGTCCTTGCGGCGGCGCTACGGCGGGCGGTGGCGTCGGCGCGACCTGGCATCCGGCGAGCGCGGCCAACGCGGTGACGATAGCCGCCCGCGTCAGGAAAACGAGCGGCGAAGTCCCGCGTTCGCCGAGGAGGGTCATCGATGGGTTGGCTGCTGTTCGAATCTTGCGTTGCATTGCTGGTCATCGTGGGGATCGTCGCGTGGACGATGGCGCCGCTGCGGAAGCGCGGTCGGGGGCAATCGGGCGACGAGGATTGACGAGCCGCCGGCGCCCGCTGCGAGGCAATCGCTCGGCCGCGTCAATGCAGTGTGCGCGGAATCGACAGCGTGAAGGGCGGGATCGGAGCGTCGAACGCGAGACCGTCTTCGGCGACCATGTGATACGCCCCGTGCATCGTTCCGACCGCTGTGGGGATGCTCGCGCCGCTGGTGTATTCGAAGCTTTCGCCGGGTCGGAGCACCGGCTGCTTGCCGACGACGCCCTGCCCCTTCACTTCCTGGACCTGGTGCTCGGCGTCGGTGATGATCCAGTGGCGGCTCACCAACTGCGCGGTGACGCTGCCTGTGTTCGTGACGGTGATCGTATAGGCGAACACGAAGTGATTCTTTTCCGGGTCCGATTGGTCCGGGAGAAAAGTGACTCTTGGCGATACGGTGATTTCGTAGCGTTTAAGCTCCGTCATGGCAGCGCTGCCCGATCTTTTCTGCGATTATAGTCCCCGATGACGCGCACCCGTCGTATTGCACCGTCGCTGCTGTCGGCCGATTTCGCGCGGCTCGGCGAAGAAGTGCGCGCGGTCGTCGACGCGGGCGCCGACATGATTCACGTCGACGCGATGGACAACCACTATGTGCCGAACCTCACGGTCGGGCCGCTCGTGTGCGCGGCGATCAGGTCGTATGCAACGGTGCCGATCGACGTGCACCTGATGGTGAAGCCCGTCGACCGTATCGTGCCCGATTTCGCGACCGCGGGCGCGTCGTTCATCAGTTTTCATCCCGAGGCATCCGAGCATGTCGATCGCACGATAGGGCTCATTCACGAGCAGGGCTGCAAGGCCGGGCTCGCGCTCAATCCCGCGACGCCGCTCGACTGGCTGATGCATACGCTCGACAAGCTCGACCTCGTGCTGATCATGTCCGTGAATCCGGGATTCGGGGGCCAGTCGTTCATTCCGCATGCGCTCGACAAGCTGAAGGCCGCACGCAAGCTCGTCGATGCCGCGATCGCGCGCACGGGACGCGAGATCCTGTTGGAGGTCGACGGCGGGGTGAAGGTCGGGAACATCGCATCCATCGCCGCCGCGGGCGCCGACACATTCGTCGCCGGCAGCGCGATCTTCGGCAAGCCCGATTACCGCGCGACGATTGCGTCGATGCGGGATGCGTTGGCGCGCGTCGGCGATTCTACGTGAGCGCCGCAGGGCCGCCCCAAGGCGCGAATCCGCCCCCCCCGGGGGCAGTGCAGCGGCCGTATGGGTCAATGCGGCCGCAAGCGGGGGGGGGCCATTTGATCACCGAGGCGGAGTTTCGCACGCTTTCAGCGCTTGGCTACAACCGGATTCCGCTCGTCCTCGAATCGTACGCCGACCTCGACACGCCGCTGTCGCTGTACCTGAAGCTCGCGCAGCAGCGCTATACGTTCCTGCTCGAGTCGGTCATCGGTGGCGAGCGGTTCGGGCGCTATTCGTTCATCGGCCTGCCTGCGAAAGTGCGGGTACGCGTCAAAGGGCGCCATGTCGAAGTGGAAGATGCGGGTGGCGTGATCGAGCGGCACGAAGGCGACCCGCTCGTATTCCTGCGCGAGTTCCTCGGCCGGTTCCGCGCGGCGCCGCAAACGGGACTGCCTCGGTTTTGCGGTGGCCTCGCCGGCTATTTCGGCTACGACACCGTCCGACACATCGAGCCTACGCTTGGTGCGCGCAAACTGGGAAGAACGGACGCGCTCGACGACCTGCCCGACATGCTGCTGCTTCTGACCGACGAGCTTGCGGTCATCGACAACCTCGCGGGCAAGATCTATCTGATCGTCTACGCCGACCCCGGCGAAGCGGACGCCTATGCTCGCGCACAGGAGCGGCTGCAGCAGTTGCGTCGCGCGTCGCGTGCACCGGTCGCGATTCCGTATCAGACCGTTACCGATGTAACGCGCGCGGAAAGCGAAACGGGTCCCGAAGCCTTCGAAGCCGCGGTGAGGCGTGCAAAGGACTACATCGCGGCGGGCGACGTGATGCAGGTCGTGCTGTCGCAGCGGATGCATCTGCCGTTCGCCGCGTCGCCGCTGTCGCTGTACCGTGCGTTGCGTTCGCTCAACCCGTCGCCGTACATGTTCTACTACGACTTCGGCGACTTCCATGTGGTCGGCGCGTCGCCCGAGATTCTCGTGCGCAAGGAAGGTTCGACGGTGACGTTGCGGCCGATTGCCGGCACGCGGCCGCGCGGCGCGACACGCGACGCGGACGAGCGGCTCGCCCATGAGCTTGCGAACGATCCGAAGGAGATCGCCGAACACGTGATGCTGCTCGACCTCGGTCGCAACGACGTCGGTCACGTCGCATCGATTGGCAGCGTACGCGTGACCGAGCAGATGTCGATCGAGCGCTATTCGCACGTGATGCATATCGTGTCCAATGTCGAAGGCCGCCTCGGGCCGGGAACGACGAGCTTCGATGTCCTCACCGCGAGCTTTCCCGCGGGAACGGTGAGCGGCGCGCCGAAGGTACGCGCGATGGAGATCATCGACGAGCTCGAGCCTTCCGCGCGCGGGATCTATGCCGGTGCAGCCGGTTACATCAGCTTCCAGGACGACATGGATCTCGCGATCGCGATCCGCACTGCCGTCGTGCGCGATGGCATGCTGTACGTGCAGGTCGGCGCGGGCATCGTGCACGATTCGGTTCCGGAAGCCGAATGGCAGGAGACGTTGAACAAGGCCCGAGCGGTTTTGCGCGCGGCCGAGCTCGTGCAACTCGGGCTCGACGCCGAAGCGTAAGCGCGCAAGAGCGAGGATAATCGCTTTGCGCCCGCAGCTTTTACACACTCATGTAATTCCTGCCGGCGACTCCGGTGGCGGCGTGTCATCGTCCTCTTGATTTGGCATGACATTTCTCTGTCCGGGAGCTGGCACGCGCGCTGCTCGCTCGAACGGGTCAACCGTTCACGAGTTCTCCATGGACAAAATTGAATTACCTGCGGCCGCGCGCGCTTTCATGCGTACGCCGCAGCCCGCCCTGCCGCCGCTCGATCAAACGCTGCCGCGGACGACGCGCGAGCGCACGGAGCCACCCATCGAGGATGCGGCGCCGCCGCCGCTCGACAAGACGCGCGCGCGCCAGGCATGCTTGCCGATGGGCAAGTTGCATTCGATCGTCGTTACCGTCGACGTGCGCCAGCGCCGGCGCACGTGGTACGTCATCGATCCCGATCCAGCCGTCTGGGCGCAATACGCGGCAGCGGGTCTGGATCTGACGCCCGGCTGCAAGGTGCTGGTCGACGCCGAGGCGATGCGCCCCGTCGGTTTGGTCGACTTCGATCCCGCGGTGAGCGCGCAGGACAGTTCGCCGATGCCGCACGGGTTCAACCCGTACTTCGACCTGGCGGGTTGAACGGCCGTGTGGACCGTTGCTGATGCGCCACGAATCGGCGGAAACCGCGCGTAACCGGATCCGTATCGCGGATACGCTCGATCTGCACCACGAAGTCCTCGGTAACGCAGATTCCATTTTCAACATCCACGCGTCGCGCTCGGCTCACCAGCGCGTGCTTCGCGACGCGGTCGTCGTCGATCCGCCGGTCGATTGGCGCGTCGAGACCGAGCTCTCGCTCGGCAATCGCCTGCTGCGGTTGCATGCCGACGCCGGACCGCTCGACGTTCGCTATGTCGGCGGGTTGGCGTACGAGCGCATCGCTTTTTTGGCGGCGTCACGCGCACCCGCGTAGGACTGCCGGCGACAGCGCCCTCCCCCCGCGCCGACTTCACGAACCGCACTGCACCGACTGCGCCGCCCCGTCGGGCGCCGCACAATGCGCTCACGTTGACGCCGCTGAAGGCGCGATCGGAGTCTTGCCCGATCGACAGATGCTGCGGGCAGCGACAGAGTCAGGAGGTTTCATGGGTACGCAGCAAAGCCGTGACGGACATGGTCGGCAGGGAAGCCGTGACCAAAGCCAGCAGGCCGACCACCGCCTGCAGCAGGATCGCGATCTGCAGCGCAACAAGCAAAGCGATCGGGGGCAGCACGAACCGCAGGGTCATGACCGAAACGGTCAGCCGCAGGGAAGCGGCGAAAGCGCACCGACGCAGAATCAGCAGCCCGAGCGCCAGCAGAGTCAGCTGGGCGGCGGGAAAGACTTTTCGCATAAGCAGGAAAACGAGCGTCGCGTGCAGAACCGACAGCAGCAAGGCGAGCGCCGCGAGCAGAGCCCGCAGAACGTTTCCGGCGAAGGCAATTACGCGGCATCGCGGCAGTACAACGACGCGACGAAGGATTTCGTCCAATCGGGGCGTGTTGAATCCGCTGCGCGCGCCGCGGCGCCGGAATCCGAGGCGGCAGCGCTGCAAATGGCGGCCGCCGAAGCGGAGGGCAAGCGCCATTCGAAGGGCGAGGATCCGGCACTGAACCGCAAGTCGTCGCAACAACCGCCAGAATCGCCTGGAATGCCGCGACCGGGCAAAGAGGAGGAATGAGCGATGACTGCCTATGTTCACAACGCCGTCGCAGCGCAGGTGAATTCGATTCCCTTGCTCGACGCGAGCTCGCTGCCGTCAGCCGACGATTGGGCACTGCTCGAATCGATCAACGCGTGTACGGACACAGCGAATGATTTCGAGCCGGATTTCGACCGCTTCGGGCGCATTCACTTGAGCGCCGCGTACGACGAGTAGGGCTGCGAGCGTCCGTTCTCAGCGGACGCTCGCGGGTTTGTCGATCCAACCAGTTCGGGAGGTTTCCATGCTGCAATACGCTGCGGTGTTCTTCGTCATTGCGTTGATAGCGGCGGTGTTCGGCTTCACCGGCATCGCTGTCGGCGCCGCCGAAATTGCCAAGGTTCTGTTCTTCATTTTCCTCGCGCTGTTCGTGATTTCGTTGCTCGTCGGCATGTTCCGGCGGTCGCCGTAGTCGCTGGGCGAGTCAGGCGTCAGCGCGGCAAACATTAAAAGACGCAGTACCAAGCCAGTTACCTCGAAGCCTCTCGAACGGCGAGTTCGGGAGGTCTTTTTTTTGGCTGAAATGCGGAATTCCGTTTCGACGATCGGTGGCGGGCTAGAATCGGACGTTCACGAACTGCGCCGATAGAAGCCGGCGCGACGAGGCTCAGGTCCCTACGCATGCTGCTGATGCTCGACAATTACGACAGCTTCACCTGGAACCTCGTCCAGTATCTGGGCGAGCTCGGTGCAGCGGTCAAGGTCGTGCGCAACGACGCGATCTCGCTCGACGAAATCGATGCGCTGAATCCCGAGCAGATCGTCATTTCGCCCGGGCCCTGCACGCCGAGCGAAGCCGGGATTTCGGTGCCGCTGATCCGGCGCTTCGCCGGCAAAATTCCCATCCTCGGCGTCTGCCTCGGGCATCAGGCGATTGGCCAGGCGTTCGGGGCGCGGATCATCCGTGCTCAACGGGTCATGCATGGCAAGCTGTCGTCGATCGTGCATGACCAGCGCGGCGTGTTTACCAACGTCCCTTCTCCGTTCAATGCCACGCGCTATCACTCGCTTGCGATCGAGCGGGCGAGCCTCCCCTCCGCGCTCGACGTCACCGCGACCGCCGACGACGGCGAGATCATGGCCGTGCGCCACCGGGAATTGCACGTCGAGGGGGTGCAGTTCCACCCCGAGGCGATCCTGACCGAGCACGGCAGGAAGGTGCTCGAGAACTTTCTCGCCGCGACCGTTTAAACTCACGCTCCGGTTAAATGGGGTCAGAGCTGTAATTATTGCGGCGGCAACTCCAGCGCGATTAGTTTCGTTAAATGGGGTCAGAGCTGTAATTATTGCGGCGTCAATTCCAGCGCGATTAGTTTCGGCTTTCCTCGCCGCAAAAATTGCAGCTCTGACCCCATTTAAGGAACATCGATGGCCATCACGCCTCAGGACGCGTTGCAGCGCACGATCGAGCATCGCGAAATCTTTCACGACGAAATGCTGTCGCTGATGCGGCGGATCATGAGCGGCGAGGTTTCGCCGGTGATGATCGCTGCGTTGACCGTCGGGCTGCGCGTCAAAAAGGAGACGATCGGCGAGATTGCGGCCGCCGCGCAGGTCATGCGCGAGTTCGCAACCAAGGTCGACGTGGCGGACACCGATGGCCTGCTCGACATCGTCGGCACCGGCGGCGATGCGTCGCACACGTTCAACATCTCGACCGCGTCGATGTTCGTGGCCGCGGCGGCCGGCGCGCGGGTTGCGAAGCACGGCAACCGCTCGGTCTCGTCCAAGTCCGGCAGCGCCGATGTGCTGGAGGCACTGGGTGCCAACATCATGCTGTCGCCCGCGGAGGTTGCCCGGTGCATCGATGAGGCGGGCGTCGGTTTCATGTACGCGCCAAGCCATCACGGCGCCATGAAGCACGCCGCGGCGGTGCGGAGAGAACTCGGCGTGCGGACGATTTTCAACATCCTCGGCCCGCTTACCAACCCCGCCGGCGCACGCAATCACCTGATCGGCGTGTTTCACCCCGATCTCGTGGGCATTCACGTCCGCGTGTTGCAGCGGCTCGGCAGCCGCCGCGCGATGGTCGTCTACGGCAAGGATGGCATGGACGAGGTGTCGCTCGGTGCCGCGACGATGGTCGGCGAGCTCAAGGATGGAGAAGTGACCGAATACGAGATCCATCCGGAAGATTTCGGGCTGCACATGAAATCGAACCGCGGACTCAAGGTGGCCGACGCGCGGGAGTCGAAGGAGATGGTGCTGGAGGCACTGCGCGGCGTCGAGGGGACGCCACGGGAAATCGTCGTGCTGAACGCAGGGACGGCCCTCTACGCCGCGGGCATCGCCGATTCGGTCGCCGACGGCATTGCGCGCTCGCGCGAGGCGATCGCCAGCGGTGCCGCGATGCGGAAGCTCGAGCAATTCATCACCGCGACCCAGTCGATCGGGGGAGAGACATGAGCGCCGAAGCGCCGTCTCGAGGCGCGAATTCCGCCCCCGCGTGGGGCAGCGCAGCGGCGAAGCCGCAAGTGTGGGGGGATCGGTGAGCGCCGCGGAGCCGCCTCGAGGCGCGAATTCCGCCCCCGCGGGGGGGCAGCGCAGCGGCGAAGCCGCAAGTGTGGGGGGGTCGGTGAGCGCCGCGGAGCCGCCTCGAGGCGCGAATTCCGCCCCCGTGGGGGGCAGCGCAGCGGCGAAGCCGCAAGTGTGGGGGGGTCATTCAAGCGGCAGCGACATCCTCGCGAAGATCATGACGACCAAGGCCGAGGAGGTCATCTCAGCGCAGGTCGCGCGGCCCTTCGAGATACTGGACCGCGAAGCGCGTGCGGCCGCCGCTCCGCGCGGATTCGCAAATGCGGTCCGCGTGCGCGTCGAGCGGGGACGATCTTCGGTGATCGCAGAAATCAAGCGCGCGAGCCCGAGCAAGGGCGTGCTGCGCGCGCAATTCGATCCGGCGTCGATCGCCGCATCGTACGAGCGCGCCGGTGCGACGTGCCTGTCGGTGCTGACCGACCGGCCATTCTTCCAGGGCGCACCGGAGGACCTCGTCGCGGCGCGGGCTGCGTGCGCGTTGCCGGTTCTGCGCAAGGAATTCATCATCGACGAGTACCAGATTGCCGAGTCGCGCGCGCTCGGCGCGGACGCCGTTCTGCTGATCGTCGCGGCGCTGGACGACGCGCGGCTTCACGCCCTCGAAGAGTGCGCGCGCGATTACGGGCTGGATGTGCTGGTCGAAGTGCACGACGCTGCCGAGCTCGATCGCGCGCTGAAGTTGGCGACGTCGCTGATCGGCATCAACAACCGCAACCTGCGCACGTTCCAGGTATCGCTGCACACGACGATCGAATTGCTGCCCCGCGTGCCAGCGGACCGGATCGTCGTGACCGAAAGTGGCATCCTCGCACAGCGCGACGTCGGCCAGATGCGCCGGCATGGCGTGAATGCCTTCCTCGTCGGCGAGGCATTCATGCGCGCCCCCGATCCCGGCGCGGCGCTGACGGCGCTGTTCGGTGATTGACCTCGGCTACCGCGTGAAAGTCCGCTTCGTTCCCATGCCCGGCCATGTCGGCGATCGCCGCTGAGCACATCAGCAAGGTCTGGACGACGGACGACGGCGCTGTCCGAGCCGTCGACGACGTCAGTTTCGCATTCGATGCCGGCACGCTGAACGTCTTGCTCGGGCCATCCGGCTGCGGCAAGTCGACGACGCTGCGTTTGATTGCCGGTCTCGAAGCCAGCGATGGCGGCCGCATTCTCATCGGCAACTGCGACGTGACAGAACTCCCGCCCGCCGCGCGCTCGATTGCGATGGTGTTTCAGAGCTATGCATTGTTTCCGCACCTGACCGTTGCGGAAAACATTCTTTTCGGATTGCGCGTTCGCAGGACTCCCGCGGCGGAACGCAACGAGCGGCTCAACCGGGTGGCGGCACTGCTCGGGCTCACCGCACTCCTTGCGCGGAAGCCATCGCAATTGTCGGGCGGACAGCAGCAGCGCGTGGCACTCGGGCGCGCGATCATCGCGCAGGCGCCGGTGTGCCTGATGGACGAGCCATTGTCCAATCTCGACGCGCAGTTGCGGGCGGAGATGCGCCTCGAGATTCGCGCGCTGCAGCGCAAGCTCGGCATCACGATGGTCTACGTGACGCACGATCAGGTGGAAGCGATGTCGATGGCCGATCGCGTCGTGCTGATGCGCGCCGGCAAGATCGAGCAGAACGGAAGGCCCGTCGAACTTTACGAAGACCCCGCGAATACCTTTGTCGCGCGGTTCATCGGCACGCCGCCAATGAACCTCCTTCGCCTCGAGGCCGGACGCGGCGGCGCGGTGGTCGCCGGCACCGATGGCCCGGTCGTGCTCGACGGAAGCTTTTCGTCGGGCGTGCTCGGCCTGCGCCCGGAGCATCTGCAGCTCGCGTTTGAAGCCGGTATACGCGGCGGCGTCGACAGTGTCGAATACCTGGGCGGCGACTCGCTTGTCAGTTGCCGCATCGGCGGCCAACCGGTCGCCGTGCGCGTCGCTGGCAGCGTGGGACTTTCGAGAGGTGACGCCGTTTGGGTTCGCTGGGCGCCTGGCGCGCAGCATTATTTCGATGGCGACGGCTTGCGCGCGCCCACGCATCCGCGTGAGCTGGCGACGCCGCTGCTTGCTTGAGGGACCGTTCGTTTTACAAGGGAGGCACGATGAAGCTGTCGGCGTTTGTGTGGAGGTGGATGGCGGCCGCGATACTTGCGGTTGCCGCGGGTGGCGCATTGGCTCAGGCGCCCGTCGAGGTGCCGTTTTTCTATCCGGTCGCCGTCGGCGGACCGATCACGAAGATCATCGACGGATTTGCCGCCGACTTCGAAAAGGAAAATCCCGGGATCAAGCTGCATCCGATCTATTCCGGCAGCTATCAGGAGTCGATCGCGAAAGCGCTGACGGCCGTCAAGAGCGGAGATCCGCCGGTGACGTCGATCCTGCTGTCGACCGACATGTTCACGCTGATCGACGAGGACGCGATCGTGCCATTCGACGACCTGATCAAGACGCCCGAGGATCGCGCGTGGCTCAAGAGCTTCTATCCGGCGTTCATGGAGAACAGCCAGACCGGCGGCAAGACGTGGGGCATCCCATTCCAGCGCTCGACGGTCGTCCTCTTCTACAACAAGGATGCGTTCAAGGAAGCCGGGCTCGATCCGAATCGTCCACCTGCGACCTGGAAGGAAATGACCGAATACGCGGAGAAGCTCACCAAGCGTGACGCCTCGGGCAAGGTCACGCAGTGGGGCGTGCAGATTCCGTCGTCGGGGTTTCCCTACTGGCTCTTCCAGGGACTCACGATCGAGAACGGCGTCAACCTGATGAATGCGGCCGGAACCGAGGTCTATTACGACAAGCCGGAAGTGATCGGCGCGCTGCAGTACTGGCTCGATCTCGTCAACAAGTACAAGGTCCATCCTCCAGGCATTGTCGAGTGGGGTACGACGCCGAAGGATTTCTTCGAGCGCAAGGTCGCGATGATGTGGACGACGACCGGCAACCTGACGAACGTCCGCAGCAACGCCAAGTTCGACTTCGGTGTCGCGATGCTGCCCGCGAACAAGCAACGCGGCAGCCCGACCGGCGGCGGCAACTTCTACATTTTCAAGAAGTCGACGCCCGCACAGCGCGAAGCGGCGTTCAAGTTCATCAAGTGGGTGACGACACCGGAACGCGCGGCGCAATGGGGCATCGACACCGGGTACGTGGCGGTGCGCGCAGACGCCTGGGACACGCCGGCGATGAAGAAGTATGTCGCCGGCTTCGCACCTGCCGCGGTTGCACGCGACCAGTTGCCGTTCGCGAAAGCCGAGTTGTCGACGCATGACAACCAGCGCGTGACCAAGGCGCTGAACGACGGCCTGCAGGCGGCGCTCACCGGCACCAAGACGCCCGAGCAGGCGATGAAGGACGCGCAACGCGAAGCGGACCGGTTGCTGCGCAGTTACAAGTAGGCAACCGTTATTGGGGTCAGAGCCGTAATAAATCGATCGGCGTTTTATGGCATCGCGAGCGAACTCGCTTCGATTTATTACAGCTCTGACCCCTCCGCGAACGCGCGAGTGGCTCTACGCGTGGCTGCTGCTGCTGCCAGCCGCGACGCTGCTCGCGCTGTTCACGCACTATCCCGCCATCGCCAACCTCTGGCACAGCTTCTATTCGACGCCGCGCGGCTCGAAGGCACCGACGTTCATCGGTCTCGACAACTATCGCGCGCTGATCGACGACCCGATCTTCTGGCAGGCGCTCTCGAACAATCTCTGGTACGCGCTCGGCACGATCCCGTTGTCGATCGCGCTCGCGCTCCTGATGGCGGTATGGGTGAATGAGCGACTTCCGGGTCGCGGATTCCTGCGGCTCGCGTACTTCACGCCAACGGTGCTGCCGATGATCGCCGTGGCGAACATCTGGCTCTTCTTCTACACGCCCGGCTACGGGCTGCTCGAGCAGATCACGGGCTTCTTCGGATTGCCGAGCCACAACTGGCTCGGCAGCAGAAGCACCGCGTTGCCGGCCCTGATGGTCGTCACGATCTGGAAGGAAGCCGGCTTCTTCATGATCTTCTATCTTGCGGCGCTGCAATCGATGTCGCCGCATCTCGCCGATGCCGCGGCGATCGAGGGTGCGTCCCGCAGCTACTTCTTTCGCCGCGTCACGCTTCCGCTGCTGATGCCGACGACATTGTTCGTGCTCATCAACGCCGTGATCAACGCATTTCGCCTCGTCGACCACATCGTCGTGATGACGCGCGGCGGCCCCGACAACGCGACGGCGCTGCTGCTCTATTACATCTTCGAGATCGGCTTCCGGTTCTGGGACTCGTCGTACGCGGCCGCGCTGACGATGGTGCTGCTGACGTTGCTGGCTGCCGCGGCGATTCTGCAGTTCGTCTTCCTCGAACGCCGGACGCATTATCAATGACCGGGACGGGCGTCCATGCACCGAACGGCTTTTCGCGCTCGCTCGAGACGTCTGGCGCGTGGCTGCTCGGCATCCTCTGGGTACTGCCGCTGGTGTACGCGTTCTGGACCGCGTTCCATCCGCCGGCGTTTTCGACGCACTTCACGCTGAGCGCGCCGCTTACGCTCGAGAACTTCGCCAAGGCCTGGCAGGCGGCGCCGTTCGCGCGTTACTTCGTCAACACGGTTATTCTGGTCACGATGGTGCTCGCAGCGCAGCTCGTGCTCGTGACGCTCGCCGCCTACGCGTTCGCGCGCTACCGCTTTCCGGGACGCGACGTCGTCTTCGCGCTCGTCCTCGTCCAGCTGATGATCACGCCCGACGTGCTGATCGTCGAAAATTACCGGACGATGGCGGCGTTGGGCATCAAGGACACGATCCTCTCCATCGGCCTGCCATACATGGCGAGCGCGTTCGGCATTTTCCTGCTCCGCCAGACGTTCAAGACGGTCCCGCGCGAACTCGACGAGGCTGCGCGCGTCGAGGGCTGCTCACCGTTGCAGACGCTATGGAAGGTGTACGTCCCGCTCGCGCGGCCGACTTATATCGCGTACGCGCTGGTCTCGATTTCGTACCACTGGAACAATTTCCTGTGGCCGCT
>JALYSS010000283.1 GCA_030854685.1 Pseudomonadota bacterium
GATCCGTGGGCAGCCGTCGTGAAGGAGGATCGGCTCCTCGGGCGCGGCGCAGCCGACATGAAGTCGTTCCTCGGTATCGTCCTTGCCGCAGTGCCCGAAATGCTGGTCGAGCCGCTCAAGACGCCGATCCACCTCGCATTCTCATACGACGAGGAAGTCGGCTGCATCGGCGTCGGACGCATGATTCGCGACATGCAGGACATCGGTGTCGTGCCCGGGATGTGCATCGTCGGCGAGCCGACCAACATGAAAGTGGTCACCGGACACAAGGGCAAGCTCGCCTTGCGCGCGCAGGTTTGCGGTCGCGAAGCGCATTCGGCGCTCGCGCCGTATGCCGTCAACGCGCTCGAATACGCGGCCGAGATCATCGTGCAGCTTCGTCGCATGCAGCGCGACGCAGCCGAGAACGGACCGTTCAATCACGAGTACGATCCGCCCTACACGACGTTGCACGCCGGCGTGCTGCACGCCGGCACCGCCCTCAATATCGTACCCCGTGAGTGTAATTTCGATTTCGAGTTTCGCAGCGTGCCGGAGGACGATCCGCACCGGCTGCTGGACCGATTGGAGATCTACTGCACGCGGGAGCTGCTGCCGCAGATGCGGCGCGTCGCGCCCGAGAGCCGTATCGCCTTCGAAACGAAGTCCGACAATCCGGGTCTGCACACGAAAGAGACCGCGCAGATCGTCGGCCGCATCGAGCGGCTGGCCAACGGCGGACGCGGTGGCAAAGTCGCGTTCGCCTCGGAAGCGGGACAGTTCCAGCGCGCCGGCTTCGAAGCCGTCATCTGCGGTCCTGGCTCGATCGCCGACGCCCACAAACCTGACGAATTCATCACGTTCGATCAGATCCGCAAGGGCGAGGCGTTCATCGCTCGCGTCATCGACGAAGCCGCCAGCGCAGGCGAAAGCATTCGCTGAGGTCGCGTTCGTCGCACTTTCCTGAGGAGGCTATCCAAATGCGGCTGATTCAATTCGTGTGCCGGGTCGCGCTGTGTTGCGGCATCGCAGCCTTGGGGCTGGGCAGCCTGCCGGGCCATGCGGCCGAGCAGGAGATCAAGGTGACGAGGCAGTACGGACTGCCCTATCTGCCGCTGATGGTCATGGAGCATGAGCAGCTCTTCGAGAAGTACCTCAGGCGACTCGGCGTGAGCGACGCGACCGTGACGTGGGCGACGATGAGCACGACCACGGCGACCGTGGACGGGCTCCTCTCCGGCAGCGTCGACTTCGCCTCGTCGGGCATCACCGGTCTCCTCACGATGTGGGACAAGACCCAAGGCACGCGGAGCGAAATCAAGGCCATCTCGGGAATCTCGGCGTTTCCGTACCCGCTCGTCACGAGCGATCCCGCCGTGAAGACGATCAAGGACTTCACCGACAAGGACAGGATCGCGGTTCCGGCCGTCAAAATCTCGGTGCAGGCCATTGTGCTGCAGATGGCCGCGGCGCAGACCTTCGGCGCCGACAAACGTACCGCGCTCGACGCGCTTACGGTGTCGATGGGACATCCAACGGCGGCCGTGGCGGTGATGTCCCGGCAGAGCGAGGTGAACTCGCATTTCAGCTATCCGCCCTACAGCCTGCAGGAGATGCGCACGCCGGGGGTGCACGCGGTGCTGTGGGCGAACGACGTCACCAACGGTCCCGCGACGACGATCGAGGTGGTCACGCCCGCCCGCGTCATGAAGGACCACCCGAAATGGGTCGAAGCGTGGCTCGCCGCGCAGGCCGAGGCGAGCGACTTCATCAACCAGCATCATCGCGAGGCGGCGCAAATGTACCTGGCGATGACGAAGGAGAAGAAGCTCACCGTCGATGACCTGATCCAGATCCTTGCGGACCCGCAGGTGCGGATCAGCGTCACACCGTCCAACACGATGGTGTTCGCGAAGTACATGAACGACGTCGGCAGCATCAAGCGCATGCCGGCGAGCTGGAAGGATTACTTCTGGCCCGTCGCGCACGGCTATCAGGGAAGCTGACAGGATTCGCGCCTTGGGGGCGGCCCTGGCCTCATCGGGCGATCGACGCGTCCTTGAGTGCGCGCATCTCAAGCGGAACCGAAATCGTGCCATCTCCAATCAAGATATTTCCCTCCTGGATCGTGACCTGCAACCGCATGGAACGACCGGCCAATTGCGCAAGCGCCCGGCTCGCTTCGAGAGGCACTTCGCTCACGGCGAGCCGATCCTGCCGCTCCAGCTTATCGCGTACGCCTTGCCACCAGAGATCCACCGCGCGCCCGCCGTACGCGAGCACGTAGACCTCGCGTGCGCGGCCGCAGGCCTTGCGCACTTCACGTTCGTCCGGTAACCCGACGTCGATCCAGCGCTCGATGGTGCCCGTCAGGTCGCGTTGCCACAGGTCGGGCTCGTCCACAGCGCTCAAGCCGCGACCAAACTCCAGCGCGTCGTCCGCATGCAACGCGAATGCGAGCATCCGGACCATCATGCGTTCGTCCGTCTCGGAAGGGTGGCGCGCGATCGTCAGTGCATGATCGCGGTAGTAGCCGCGGTCGATGTCGGCAACGGAAAGATCGGCCTTGAAGATCGTGGATTTGAGTGCCATGAGCGAAGTGTGGACGCGGCCCACCCGTCCGAATCTTCACTGTTCCTGCAGTTCCGCCTTGTAGCGCAGCCTCGCTTCGTGTTCGGCCTGGACGTCGCTGATTTCGCGCATGACGCCGGCGACGTCGGCAATCCTGGTATCGGCCGCAACGCGACCGGTGAGCGCGACATTCTCGTGCAGCGCTCCACGTTCGTAGAGCGACCATATTTCCTTGCCGTACTGCGTCGACGCGAGCGCCGGGGCGAAACGATTGAAATACGTCGTGATGTTGTCGACATCCCGCTGCAGCATGCTGGCGGCGCCATTGTTGCCCGCCGCATTGACCGCCTGCGGCAAATCGATGATCACCGGGCCGTCGCGGTCGACGAGCACGTTGTACTCGGATAGGTCTCCGTGGATCACGCCGGCGCACAGCATGCGGACGATCTGCCGGATCAACGTTGCGTGATACGCCAGCGCCAGTTCCTCGGAGAGGACCAGGTCATTGAGCCGCGGCGCCGCGTTGCCTTCCGCATCGGTCAGCAATTCCATGAGCACCACGCCCTGGAAAAAAGCGTATGGCCGGGGAACGCGTACTCCCGCGGCGGCCAGGCGGTAGAGGGTGTCGACCTCCACGCTTTGCCAGGCGTCTTCCTGCGCCTTGCGCCCATAGCGCGTGCCTTTTTCCATCGCGCGCGCCTGCCGGCTGTTCCTTGTCGTGCGTCCTTCCTGGTACAAGGCCGCTTGCCGAAAGTTGCGCTTGTTCGCGTCCTTGTACACCTTGGCGCAGCGAACATCGTGACCGCAACGCACCGCGTAGACGGTGGCCTCCTTGCCGCTCATGAGCTGGCGGAGCACCGCGTCGATCAAGCCCTCGTGAACGAGCGCCTCGAGCCGCTTCGGAGTTCTCAAAATCGTTCCGCCGGGGTTCGTCCGCGACGCGAGCGCGGCGAGGCTGGCGTTGCGGCGCGGGTGCGCGGAGGCCCGTCTGCTCGAGGTTGCCGCCGCCCCTGTCCGCGGGCGTGCGACTCTCCCGCGCTGTTCACCTGCTTGGGAACTTGTTGCGGATGCTGTCTCGTTGCCGAGCCAATCGGACCAGAGGGCGCTTGCGATCGTCCGCGTCCCGGTGCTGCCGCCTGCAATGCGCCCGGCCGCTGACGTTGCATCTGTCCGCGCTGCGTGAACACCGTTTGCGCAATCGCATTCGGATCAGGCTCGAACCCGGGGATCACCTGCTGCGGGACCGAGCGCTTGATGAGTCGCTCGATATCGCGCAGGAATACATGCTCGTCGACGCATACGAGCGAGATCGCCTCGCCGTCAGCGCCCGCGCGTCCGGTACGGCCGATACGATGGATGTAGTCTTCAGGAACATTGGGAAGATCGTAGTTGACGACATGCGGCAGTTGGTCGATGTCGAGGCCGCGTGCCGCAATGTCGGTAGCGACCATCACTTCGACGACGCCGGCCTTGAAATCGGCCAGTGCGCGCGTGCGCGCGTTCTGGCTCTTGTTGCCATGCAAGGCCACGGCGCCAATGCCATCGCCATGAAGCGAGCGGACAAGCTTGTCTGCGCCATGCTTGGTTCGTGTGAACACCAGGACCTGCCGCCAGCGATGGTGACCCACCAGCCACGCCAGCAACTTGCTCTTGTCTTCGCGGTTTACCGGATGCACGCGTTGCGCAATGGCGTCGACGGTCGAATTGGGCGGCGTCACTTCGATCGTGCGCGGCCGGTTCAGCAATTTGTCGGCAAGCGCCTTGATCTCGGCGGAAAACGTGGCCGAGAACAGCAGGTTCTGGCGCTGCTTCGGCAGCAGGGCGATCACGCGCTTGACGTCGTGGATGAAGCCCATGTCGAGCATGCGGTCCGCTTCGTCCAACACGAAGATTTCGACGCGCGAGAAATCCACGTTGCCCTGGCCATGGTGGTCGAGCAGGCGACCCGGTGTTGCGACCAGAATGTCGACGCCGCGCTTCAACTGCACGGTCTGCGGCCCCAGCCCAACGCCGCCGAACACCACCGCCGATGTCACCTTGAGATGCTTGCCATAGGTCTTGATGGATGCTTCGACCTGCGCGGCCAACTCGCGCGTGGGCGTGAGGATGAGCGCACGCAGCGGTTTGCGCTTACCGGCCGCATAGGGCGAAACGCGCGTGGAAAGCCGCTGCAGCATGGGCAGCACGAATCCCGCAGTCTTGCCGGTTCCCGTCTGCGCGCCGGCCAGCAAATCGCCGCCCCCGAGAACGGCGGGAATTGCCTGCAGTTGAATGGGCGTGGGCGCCGTATAACCCTGATCGGCGACCGCGCGCAGCAGCGCTTCGGACAGCCCGAGTGAAGAAAAGGACATGAGAATACTCAAGTGAATGCTCGGCCATTCGCCTGAACGGGCGGCCAGTCACAGCCAAACGGGAGAAACAACGAAGGTCGGAATCGACTGCGGCAAGGGGACTGGGAACAAGGGCCGCAGCCGCATTATACCGCGAACGCCATCGATCGCTTCGTATGGCTTGCAGCAGGTGCGGGGAACGTCGCTGAAGTTTCGGTTCCGTCGACCTCCGGTTACGATGTGTCGCAAAATCATCGCGACAACAATGATCGACACTGGCACGGTGCAAGGAGTCCGCTTCGCAGTCGCCGCTGCGGCCGCGTTGCTTTTTGCCGTATTGGCTCACGATGTCGTGACGCACGGACCATTGAGTGCGCACGACGTTGCGGTGGTGGCGTGGTCCAGTGCACATCGGAGTGCCGCGCTCGACACGTGGATGACCCGGGCCAGCCTTTCCGGCGGCCCGTCGAGCACGAGCGTGTATGCCGCCATGCTGATCATCGCGTGTGTAGTCGGTCGGCGAATGGCTGCGGGGATGACGATCGGCCTGATCGTCTATGGGGGCGCCTTGTTGAACGTGGCCGTGAAGCACCTCGTGCAACGCGCCCGGCCGGTCGTTGACGATCCGCTCGTGACCTTGCTCACGTACAGCTTTCCAAGCGGACACGCCGCTGCCTCGGTCGAGTTTGGCGGCTTGATTTGCCTGCTGGCGTGGCGCTCGGGTTTTCGCGGCACGCGCGGCGCGATCGTCATTGCTTGCGCGGTTGTCTGGGTCATGCTGGTTTGCCTGAGCCGGATTTATCTTGGCCTTCACTATCCGACGGACGTGCTTGCCGGAGCCGCCGAAGCGCTGCTGTGGCTTACCGGCTGGATGGCTGTCGTTGACCGCCTGGGAATCAACCTTGGCTGGCACTGCCGCTTCAACAGCTCACCATGACCCGGCGTACAACCGCCGAGGTTCTCCTCAATGCGGCCGCCCGCACGCTCGTAACGCGGGATCTCGTCGCGGATATCCCTCGCTATTTTTCAGTTTGCGGTGTGCGTGCGAACGTCCAGTTACTGCGTGACGGCAGGGAACTCGAGACCGCGGCGCGGCGAGCGCTCGACGCCAAGCCCGATGTTGTCGTCGCCGGCGGTGGTGACGGAACAATGAGCGCGGTGGCGGGAGTGCTCGCGGGCACGGGGATGCCCTTGGGCGTGCTCCCGCTCGGCACGCTCAACCATTTCGCCCGGGATGTCGGCGTCCCGCCCGATCTGCGATCCGCGGCCGAAACGGCTTGTCGTGGTCGGGTAACCCTGGTGGATGTCGGGCGCGTCAACGGCCACGTCTTCCTGAACAATTCGAGCCTCGGCTTGTATCCGCAGGCCGTGCGCAGGCGCGACGAATTGCGTCATGGACTGAGGCACGGCAAATGGGCCGCGTCGGTGTGGGCGGCGATCTGGGTACTCCGGCGCTTTCCATTCTTCGATGTGCGAATGAGCGTCCAGGGGAAAATAATCGAGCGGCGTACACCGCTGGTCTTCATCGGCAACAATACCTACGAGCTCGATGGTTTCCGGATCGGCGCGCGCAAGCGCCTCGACGCGGGTCACCTGAGCATTCATATCATCGATCGGACCGACCGCACGGGGCTGATCGCGCTGGCCGCGCGAGCGCTGGCAGGACGCCTGCGCCAAGCGCGAGATTTCGAAACGCTGTACGCGACCCATATCGAACTGACGACGCACAAGGGACATGCGACGGTCGCGACCGACGGTGAGGTCGGGCGACTCTCCATGCCGTTGGTTTACGATCTGGACCAGCGCTCCCTGTCGGTCATCGTGCCCGGGACCGCCGAAGCGGAGCCTTGACGTGCGCAGGGTCATGCATCTTTCGGATCTCCACTTCGGGCGCACGAACTCCGCTGTCGTACTTGGGTTGCGAGAAATCGCACAGCAGCTCGATCCGCATCTCGTCGTCGTCTCGGGCGACTTGACCCAGCGCGCGCGCAAGCGTGAATTCATTGCCGCCCGTGCGTTTCTCGATAGCCTTGCGGTACCGACGATCGTCGTGCCAGGCAATCACGACGTTCCGCTCTACAACGTCGTCGCCCGTTTCCTGGCGCCGCTCGATCGCTATCGACGGTTTTTGGCGCCCGAGGTCGAACCCGCGTTCGTGGACGACGAGATGGTGGTCGTCGGCGTCAACACGGCGCGCTCGCTCACATTCAAGAGAGGCCGCATCAATCGCGAGCAGGTCGAGCGGGCGACCGAGTTGTTTTGCGGAATGCCCAGCGAGCGTGTCCGTATTCTGGTCACGCATCATCCATTCGACCTTCCGGGGACTCGCAGCCCGCACGATTTGGTCGGCCGGGCCGCCATGGCGATGTCAAGCTTGCGGGAGTGTGCCCCGGATCTGCTCCTCGCCGGACATCTGCATCGGCCCGGAATCGGAACGACCGCCGAGCGTCATGATTTTGATGGACACAGCGCGATCGTGGTGCAGGCCGGAACGGCGACTTCGACACGGGGCCGTGGAGCGCGGAATTCCTTCAACCTGATCCATGTCGACCGATGCGATATCGCAATCGATCGCTTCGACTGGTTGCCGATGCAAAAGGCTTTCGAACTCGATTCAACCTGTCGATTCTCGCGGCGCGATGGAGCCTGGGTGCCCGCGGGTGATGCGGGCGCGTGAATACTCCGACCCGGAAGGCGCGAACATTCAAGCGAATCGGCAGCGCTGGAAAAGCGGGCGGCCGGAACACCTGGCGCGCGATGTGTTGGCGCAGCCGATCCGAGGTGTCGCTCGCGTCCGGTGCGCGACCGCGAAACCGGTCGGTTATGGGTCGATGCGCCCACGCGCAACCTTGATCTTGCCGCGCTGCACCTTGCTGTCCACGCGGCGGCGCTGCGAGCTACGGGTCGGCTTCGTGGCCTTGCGAGCACGGGGAACCTCCGTTGCACCGTCGATGAATTCACGCAACCGCATGATGGCGTCCTCGCGGTTCCGGTCCTGGCTGCGGTAGCGCTGCGCCTTGATGACAACGACGCCATCGTTGCTGATCCGTTGATCGCGGTGCGCAAGCAGGCGCGCCTTGATCGCGGCGGGCAAACCGGAAGCCCTGATGTCGAACCGCAGATGCACCGCGGTCGACACCTTGTTGACATTCTGTCCTCCGGCACCTTGCGCGCGAATGGCGGACCACTCGATGTCGGCGGGGTCGATGATTATCGTCACGGCGTCGGACGGAGGGTGACCATTGCCAAGCGCAAGCGTCGCGTTGGCAATCCGGTGGGTCGCATCGTTGACAGTGTAGGCAAAGGATGCGCTGGTGCCAACCGCCAAGGCCGTATCAAGGGCTCCCGCCGGCGTTGCGTACGTGCTCGACGAAGCGGCACTCGCGGAACCTGTTAAACTGCCCGCCCCTTTCCAGAGGTACGCACCGTGACCGAAACACTGGAGTGCCTGAAGAAATACGGTCAGCGACTCGATTCCGAGATTGCCAAGGAGACCGGCTTGCCGCTGGCAACGGTGCGCGAGCGACTATCCGCCTTGATCGCCACCGGCGCGGTCATCATGTGTCATCTGACTCGCTTCGAAAAGGGCGTGCGGATCGACGGATGGCTTTGCCGCGTATCGGGTTACATTCCACCGGCAGCGCCCGGTCGAAAGGCCAAGCCGGCGACGTAGCCAGCTTCCGGGCGCGAAAAGCGACGAAGTGGGCGCTGTCGCGGGTGTCTCGAACGCGAGTATTTCGCGAGCGGCGCGAGCAGCGGAAATGACGGATGCGCGAGCACGCAAGCGCCTCCACCGCGTGCTGTGCCTCGACGACTTCGAGATGGCGGCACGGCGCCATCTGCCGCGATCTGTTCTCGGCTACATTGCCGGCGCCGCCGAGACGGATTGGTCATTGAAAGACAACCGCGTAGCGTTCGCGGAGCTTGGCTTCCTGCCGCGCGTGCTCGTCGACGTGTCGAAACGATCGCAGGCGATCACGCTGTTCGGGCGCACGTATGCGGCACCGTTCGGGATAGCGCCGCTCGGCATCAGCGCGCTCTCCGCGTACCGTGGAGACATTGTTCTCGCCACGGTCGCCGCGGCGGCCGATATCCCGATGATCATGAGCGGATCGTCATTGATTTGCCTGGAGGACGTCGCGCGCCATGGTTCGGGCGCATGGTTCCAGGCGTATCTCCCCGGAGACGTGCCGGGAATCACCGCGCTTATCGATCGCGTGACCCGCGCTGGCTTCGAAACGCTGGTCATCACCGTCGATTCGCAAGTGGCCGGCAACCGCGAGAACAATATCCGAGCGGGGTTTTCCGCGCCGCTGCGGCCGAGCCTGTCTCTGGCATGGGACGGGATCACGCATCCGCGTTGGCTCTTCGGGACGTTCCTGCGCACGCTGCTTCGCCACGGCATCCCGCACTTCGAGAACAACTACGCGACACGCGGGCCACCGATCCTGTCACCGAGTATCCTGCGCGATTATTCAGACCGCGGACACCTGAACTGGGAGCATTGGCGACTGATCCGGCGTCTCTGGAAGCGCCGGCTCGTGATCAAGGGGATTCTCGACAAGGCCGACGCAATGGCTGCGCGTGACGCGGGCGCCGAGGGCATCATCGTGTCGAATCACGGTGGACGCCAGCTCGATGGCGCCGTGGCGGCGCTGCGGGCGCTGCCCGGCATCGCCGCTGCGTGTCCCGACATTCCGGTGATGATGGACGGCGGGGTGCGCCGCGGCACCGACGTGCTGAAGGCGCTGGCGCTCGGTGCGAAATGCGTGTTCGTCGGCCGGCCCTTCGGCTACGCGGCAGCATTTGCTGGCGCAGCGGGCGTCAGGCACGCGATCGACTTGCTGTCCAGCGAAGTCCACCGCGACATGGCGCTCCTGGGTATAACGGGTGTCGCCGATCTTGATCCTCGACGACTCGCCAGGATTTCCGGCTACGCGTTGGAGTAGCATCGGAAGGTCACTTTTGCACGAGTCGTCAACGATCTTCGGATGTATTCTCTTCCACCGTGACCTCGAACGGTCCGGGTCGTGTAAATATTGCGGTCACCATCGAACCGGAATCGGGATCACCGTCTCTAACCTGCGCAGTTCATCCGCGTAATCCGGGCGCATCCGAAGCCATCGACAAGGAAAGGTGACGAATCATGAAGCGAATTTCCCTCGGCAGTTTGCTGGCCGTTGTGCTGTCCGCATTGTTGTCAGCCTGCGCGACGACGGGTACGCACGTGACCACGACGTCGGACGCGTACAAGTCGATGGCCAGAAGTCAGCAAGCGTGGTGCACGCAGTTCGGTTGCGACTGCTCGATCGATAGCCAGCCAGCGACGTGTACGCTCGTCACCACTTGCCTCAATACGGGAAGTTGCCAACGAGGCTCGCAATAGGGCAATTCAACGGAGAGCGCCGACTCTCCGGTTTCGCGGTCACTCGGCATGTGACGCGCGGTCCCGGCAGTCGTCCGCCGGGGCTTTGCTTGCGATCCCTCCTGGAGCGACTATGCGCAGGCGTTCGAACCGGGTCAGCATGTAGCGCAGCGTGGATCTCGTCGCCTTTCTTGCGCAGCACGCCATCGACGCGAAGCGCTTCGAGCATCCTGCGGTCATGACCGTCAAGGAGTCGGAGCGACTCGTGCCGCGCTTGCCGGGCGCCAGGACCAAGAACCTTTTCCTGCGCGACAAGAAGGGCGCTCACCACTTTCTCGTCACCGTTCCGCATGATCTCGCGGTCGACCTCCATGCGCTCGGTGCGCAATTGGGGGCAGGGCGACTGGGGTTCGCGTCCGAAGCGCGGCTGATTAATCATCTCGGCATTGCGCCGGGTTCCGTGAGCTTGCTCGCGCTCGTCAACGATACCGCGCACGCGGTCGATTTCGTCATCGATCGCCGGCTCTGGGATGCCGACGCCGTTCACGCGCACCCCCTCGTGAATCACGCGACGATGATCATCCCGCACCGGCAACTCGAGCGCTTCCTCGCGGCTACCGGACATACGCCACGCGTCGTCGAGGTGCCGGGACGCCGCGCATCGGAACCGACGTAGGGCGTGACATCGGCGTATGCCCCACTCGCGTGCGAAGCCGACAGTTTTTTATCTCACGCCGGACGCCATTCGGGATTCGCCAGGTGCCAGGCGAGGTGGAGAGTCGAAAAGACGAACAGGATCATCCACAGCCACCAGAACAGTCGGATGATGGCGGCTTCCGACGCATGCGCGGAAGGCGCCGCGATCAACGTCTTGTAAGGGTCGTTCGGAATGTTGCGGGCACCGAGATATTGGGCGACGAGCTTTTCATCGCGGCGCGACAGCGCGCCGAATTGCTGCTGATACGTCGCGAAGTGATCGTCCGGGAATAGCTTCTGCCATTCCTCTTCGATCAGCAGCAGCCGCGTGTTCGCGGTGTCGACGAACGCGCGCCCGCGCCGATCCACGCGCATGAAGTAGAACGAGATGACGAGCGGTGGGGTCGGTACCAATACGAGCGTTGCCATCGTGACCAGCGAGAAGACCCCGATCGCATCCTTCGCGAGCAGGCCGAAGATGGCGAGAAACGCCGTCTGGATCGTGAGGAAGTGCGCGAAACGTTGCTGCTTCAGCGTCTCGTAGAACTTGAGCAGGTCGACGTTGGCCTTCCATTCCTCCAGGAGCCGCGTGTAGCTCTTTTCCATCGCGTGCCTTCCCCATGTCTCGTGGGCGCGTGATCATAGCGCCAATCCGTGCGCTGGCGGGTCGATTCGAGCGAATCGCAAGACCGCCATTTTTGGAGCCGACCGCGCTGGCGCCGCTCGACTACATGAAGAAGGGCGGCACGCCGGCGATTTAGACGGTCCGACGGCTGCTCGATGCCCGGCGCGGCGGCCTGTAGGGGTCCGTCTGATTCAGCGGAGCCAGGGGTTACCGGGCACGTCCATCTTACGACGACGCGACACGCACCGGCTGATTCCTTCGCAGCACGGCGACGTCGGCAACAGCGTGCTCGTCCGGATCGCCGATAATGACGGGCATCTTCGCGACATCTTCGACCTCGACAACGCGACGAACGATCGCCTGCTTGCGGAAAACGAGCGGTTGCCGGGCATCGACGTGCACGAGCTCGTGTACGGCGTGCCGTATTGCCGTGTCGTCAATGCGTCTTTCACGCACGCGCATCCGCTCGGCAGCCGGTTCAACGGTCCGGAGCGGGGTGCCTGGTACGCTGCATTCGAGATCAGGACCGCGCAGGCCGAGATCGCGTTCCACAGGACGGTCGAACTCGCGAGGTCGGGCGGTTCGAGGACAACATCACGCTGGACGACTACCTTGCCGACTTTAGCGCGCAGTTCCACGACCTTCGCGAAGCGCCGCGGTTCGCCGGCTGTCGCGACCCCGACAGCTATGTGCGATCGCAGGCGCTCGCCGGCGGCTGCTCGACGCGGCGTCCCCCGGCGTCGTCTATCCGAGCGTCCGGCGCGCGGGGGTGCCTGTATCGCGTGCTTTCGGCCGGCGCTCGTGATGAACGTGCGCAAAGCCGTCACGTATCGCTTCCGGTGGCGCGGCGCACTGAAGCCGACGATCGAGCCACGGTGATGGCCATGCGTGCCTGCCGGCATTGCGTCGCTGACCCCGATTTCCCTATCCTGCACGGGCGCGATGCGCTGGACGTCATCGTGCGCGAGCAGACCGTGCCGGCAAGGAGCCAACGATGAATGCACCAAGCGAAACGAACGCGGATTTCCGCGAGCATCTGATCCGTTACGGCGGCGACACCTATCCGGAAATCGTGGAAAAGGCGCTGGGATGCTATGTCTGGGATGCCACGGGCAGGAAGATCCTGGACTTCACGTCCGGCCAGATGTGCGCGACCGTCGGTCACAATCATCCGAACATCGTCGCGGCAATCAGGAAGAGCTGCGACACGGCGCTGCACCTGTTCTCGGGAATGATTCCGCGCAGCGTCGTGCAACTGGCCGACGCGCTATCGAAAATCGTGCCCAAGCCGCTACGCAAATCGCTCTTCATCAACACCGGAAGCGAAAGCAACGAAGCGGCGATCAAGATGGCCAAACTCTACACGGGCGGCTTCGAAGTCGTCGGCCTCGGCGGCTCATGGCACGGCGTCACCGGTAACGCCGGCTCCGTTTCCTTCGCCAGCGACCGCAAGGGATACGGACCCGCCATGCCGGGGGCGTTCGTCCTGCCCGAGCCGAACGCGTATCGCTGTCCGGTCAAGCATTGCCGTGACCACTGCGACCGCACGTGCATGAAGATCGGCTTCGAACTTTACGACATGCAATCGACGGGTGCGCGGGCGGCGGTCATCGCCGAGCCGGTGATCAGCGCCGGGGGCGTCATCGTGCCGCCCGAAGGTTACTTCGATGCGTTGCAGCAGGAGACCCGCAAGCGCGGCATGCTGCTGATTTTCGACGAGGCGCAAACCGCATTCGGCCGCCTCGGCCACTGGTTTGCGGCGTCGTATCTCAACGTAACGCCCGACCTCATGACGGTGTCGAAGACGCTCGGGGGCGGAATCCCGCTCGCAGCAGTGATCACGAACGACGAAATCGAACAGACGTGTCACCGGCGCGGCTTCGCGTTCTACACGTCGCACGTGTCCGATCCACTGCCGTCGACAGTGGGCCTCGCGGTACTCGAGACCATCGAGCAGGAACAGCTGCTGAGGCGAAGCCGCGAGATGGGCGACTATCTCGCCGCAAGCCTGCGCGCTCTGCAGCAGCGCCACGAGGAGATCGGCGACGTGCGCGGTATGGGACTCCTGCGCGGCATCGAGCTCGTCCGGAATCGCGAAACGCGTGAGCCCAACCACGAGTTGGGCGCGCTCACTACCGAACGATGCCTGCAGCTCGGCCTCAGCATGAACATCCGCCGGCGTCCCGAGCGCGGCTCCGTGTGGCGCATCGCGCCGCCGTTGACGGTGAAGCGCGAGGACATCGATCTCGCGATGTCCATATTCGACCAGGCGTTGACGGAAACGAAGGACGTTCTCGCGAAACGACCGCATGCGTCCGCCGTACGAGCCCGGCCGGCTTCCGGCGGTGCGGGTCGCTCTTCCGAACCGTAGTCGTCGTCGTCGTTGTAGCGCCGGAACCCGCCTCCCTTCGCAATGGGGCACAATTGCGCCGGACGTCTCGGAGTCGCGAACCGGTTTCCGGCGTCGCTCCCTTAAATGGATACAGGAGGAGAACATGCGTAACAGATGGCTTACGGTCGTCGCATCCGCCGTGGTACTCGGCATGCTGGGGGTTAGCGTCGCCAAAGCGGATGAGTTGCAGGACATCAAGAAGAAGGGCGTGCTGATCGTGGGATCCAAGGCGGATTACCGTCCGTTCGGATACCTCGATCCTTCCGGCAAGATCATCGGCTTCGAGCCCGATCTCGCAGCCGACGTGGCGAAGCGCCTCGGTGTCAAGCTCGAGCTGGTTCCAGTCGTGGCGTCGAACCGCATCCAGTTCCTGCAGCAGGGGAAGATCGACTTGATGATCGCGACAATGAGCGACACGCCGGAACGGCGCAAGGTCGTCGACATCGTCGAGCCCGACTATTACGCATCGGGTACGAACGTCATGGCGAAGAAATCGGAGAATCTGAAGAGCTGGGACCAGCTCAAGGGCAAGAAGGTGTGCCTGATCCAGGGCTCGTTCTACAACAAGGAGCTGCAGGAGAAGTACGGCGTCGAAGGCGTCGCCTTCCCGGGCACGTCGGAAGCGTATGCAGCGCTGCGCAACGGCAACTGCGTCGGCTTCGCGTACGACGACACGGCCATCGTCGGCGAATTGCTGAAGCCCGAATGGAAAGACTACGAAATGCCGCTCGAGTCGATCCTGCCTCAACCGTGGGGTCTCGCGGTCAAGCAGGGTGAAACGGCGTTCGCCGACTTCATGTCGAAGACGGTGACCGATTGGCACAAGACCGGCCTCGTCGAGCAGCTCGAGAAGAAGTACGACATCAAGCCGACCAGGTTCGCGCAGGAGATGCACGACAAGTACAAGTAATCGCATGCCAATTGCCCGGCGCATTATGGACGTCGAGCACCGACGCCGCGCAAGGCCTGTGAACGAGCCGTACTGAAAGCCGACCAGGGAGCCGGCCGATGCAGTTCGTCTGGGACTGGTTCCGGTGGTTGCACCAAGCCACCGGCATCAATCTGACGATCTTCTACGACGCGTTCGATCGCAGCCGTTTCGCGAGCGGCTTCTGGATGACCGTCAAGCTCTCGGTCGTCTGCATCGTGCTTTCCGTCGTGATCGGGATCGTCGGCGCATGGATCCAGCGCTCGCGCCTGCGCGTCGCGCGCACGATCGTCCATGGGTACATCCAGGCGTTCCGCAACACGCCACCGCTCGTCCAGCTCTACTTTTTCTACTTCGGGCTGGGCAGCCTGCTGAAGGGCGCCAGCGGGGGTCCGCTCGTCACCAACGTCACATGGGCGATCGTGTCGCTGTCGTGTTTCGCCGGTGCGTTCAACGTCGAGATCTTCCGTTCGGGCATCGAAGCGGTTCCGCGCACGACGATCGAAGCCGCTGAATCGCTCGGGTTCGGCCGCTTGCAGACGTATCTGCGGATCGTTTTCCCGCTCGCTTTTCGCATCAGCCTGCCGGCGCTCAACAATAATCTGGTGAACCTGGTCAAGACCACCACGCTGGCATACGCGATCGCCGTGCCGGAGATGCTTTACGTCTCGAGCCAGATCTGGTCGGACGAGCTCAACGTGCCGGTGATGATGAATGTGCTGCTGGTCTGCTACTTCGTGCTCGTCGGCATCCTGGTCTACGCGATGCATTGCTGGGAGCGCGCGATTCGCGTGCCGGGATTCGGCGCATGAGCATCCCGAACCGGGCGACAGAGCCTCGCGTGCTGCCGGTCCTGCTGCCTGCGGCCGAGCGGATGACGCGCACTGCGCTACGCGAGCGTGCGGCGGGATCGCCGACATTGCAGCTCGAGGCTGCGCACGGCGTCGCGCTGCTCATCGCGTTCCTGTTCGGATGCGGCATCGCGCAGGCCCAGTCGCAAGCATCCAACCCGTCGATCTTCGCAACAATCTGGAAGTGGACGCCGCTCCTTGCGCGCGGCTTCGTATTCAATCTCGCGATCAGCGTCATGGCGATGGCGATCGGCACGGTCGTCGGGCTCTTTCTCGGCTTCGCGCAGATATCGCTGCTGCCGCCGGTGAAAAAGGGCGCGTGGCTCGTCACGCATTTCTTCCGCAACGCGCCATGGCTCGTGCTGCTCTTCTATTGCATGTTCCTGCTGCCATTCCAGGTGACCATCTTCGGCGTGACGATTCCGATCCCGGACTGGACCAAGGCGACCCTCGGTCTCGCGCTGCCGGTGATGGCAAACGTGGCGGAAATAGTGCGCGGCGCGATCCAGTCGATTCCGACGACGCAATGGGAGGCCGCGGCGTCGCTCGCGTTCAACCGGCGGCAGACGTTGTGGATGATCATCTTCCCACAATGCATCAAGCGCATGCTGCCGCCGTGGATGAATCTGTACGCGATCCTCACGATGGCCACCGTGCTCGCGTCGATCGTCGGCGTGAATGAAATGATGACGCTCACGCAGCGCGCGCTCTCGGCGGAGAACCGGCCAGGACTGCTGCTTTCGTTCTACAGCTACGTGCTGCTGTGGTTCTTCGTCTATTGCTACCCGATCGCGCGCTGGACCATTCGGCTCGAAGCGCGCTACGCCATCAACCAGTAAGCCTGCGCCATGCCGGAAGCCACCGCCGAACCGATCGTTGTCGTGCTCGACGTGTACCAGTCGTTCGGCGATGTCGACGTGCTGAAGGGTGTGTCCTTCAGCGTCGCCAGGAGCGGCGTCGTGTGCATCATCGGTCCCTCGGGCTCGGGCAAGTCGACGCTCCTGCGCTGCATCAACGGCCTCGTTCCCATCACGAGTGGCACGATCCGCGTCGCCAATTTCGACGTGCACGCGCTCAGGACCGACAAGGAAAAGATCGCGCTGCGCAAGGAAGTGTCGATGGTATTCCAGCAGTACAACCTGTTTCCGCACAAGACGGCGCTCGAGAACGTGATGATGGCGCCGATCTACGTTCTCAGCGAGAACAGGAACGACGTGCGCGAACGCGCGGTCGCGTTGCTCGCCAAGGTCGGGCTCGCCGCGAAGCGGGACGCGTATCCCGGCGAGCTTTCCGGTGGCCAGCAACAGCGCGTGGCAATCGCACGCTCGCTCGCGATGCGTCCGGAGGTGATGTTGTTCGACGAAGTGACCGCCGCACTCGATCCCGAGACGGTCAAGGAAGTGCTGAACACGATCCGCGAGCTTGCACGCGAGGGCATGACCTGCATCCTCGTGACGCACGAAATGCGCTTCGCCCGCGAAATCGCCGATCAGGTGCTCTTCACCGATGGCGGCAAGATCGTCGAGTCGGGACCGCCGGCGGTACTCTTCGATCACCCGACGCAAGACCGGACGCGCGCCTTCCTGTCGCAGATCCTTTAGTTGGGGTCAGAGCCGTAATACTTTGCAAATTCGGTCGAAGCCGCATGCCAGCGTGAAGTATTACGGCTCTGACCCCAATTTACGCATTACATCTCTGACGCTGATATGAAGCGCTATTCGATCGTCTCCCTCATCGGCAATGCCCTCGCCGGTCGCGACAATTGGCCGCTCGCGTGGCGTAATCCGCCGCCGAAGAAGGATTACGACGTCGTGATCATTGGCGGCGGAGGACATGGCCTCGCCACCGCGTATTACCTCGCCAGGGAGCATGGCATTCGTAACGTGGCCGTGCTCGAGAAGGGCTGGCTCGGCGGCGGCAACACCGGGCGCAACACGACGATCGTTCGCTCGAACTACCACCTCGAACCGAATGCGCATTTCTACGAGTTCTCACTCAAGCTGTGGGAGCGGCTGTCGCAGGAGTTGAACTTCAACGTGATGTACAGCGCCCGCGGCGTGCTCAATCTCGTGCACACGCCGGGGGACATGGACGCGGCGATCCGTCGCGGCAATGCGATGCGCCTCAACGGCATCGATGCGCAACTCCTGTCGTGCGATGAGATCGCGTCAAGCATTCCCTCTCTCGATTGCTCGCCGAATGCGCGCTTTCCGATCCAGGGAGGGCTGCTGCAGCCGCGCGGCGGCACCGTGCGTCACGATGCCGTCGCCTGGGGCTATGCGCGCGCTGCCGATGCGCTCGGCGTCGACATCATCCAGAAGTGCGGCGTCACCGGCATCCGCATCGAGCGCGGCAGCGTCACCGGTGTGCAAACGACGCTGGGGGACATCGGCACGTCGAAGATCGGCATCGCCGTCGCCGGATATTCCAGCCAGGTTGCGCGCATGGCGGGCATCAGGCTGCCGATCGAATCGCACGTGCTGCAGGCGATGGTGTCCGAGCCGGTGAAGCCCGTGCTCGACACCGTCGTCACGTCCGGCGCCGTGCATTTCTACGTCAGCCAGTCCGACAAGGGAGAACTGGTCATGGGCGGCGATCTGGACTTCTACAATTCGTATGCGCAGCGCGGCAACCTGCCGCGGATCGAAGACGTCGTGAGCGCCTGCCTTGCGCTCTTTCCGAGTTTCGGGCGCCTGCGCCTGATGCGCACGTGGGGCGGCATCATGGACATGACGATGGACGGCAGTCCGATCATCGGCAAGCTTCCGGTGAAAAACCTCTACATGACCGGCGGCTGGTGCTACGGCGGCTTCAAGGCGACGCCGGCGTCCGGCTGGGTGCACGCGTGGACGATTGCGCACGACGAGCCGCACCCGCTCAATGCCGCCTTCACGCTCGAGCGCTTCGGTGAGGGCCGCACGATCGACGAGAAGGGTGCGGGGCCGTATGCGTGGGCGCACTGACGCGATGGAGCATCGACCATGATGTTGATCCCCTGTCCGTGGTGCGGACCGCGTAACCAGATCGAGTTCACGTACGGCGGCGACGCTGCGATTCGGC
>JALYSS010000015.1 GCA_030854685.1 Pseudomonadota bacterium
GTACCGACGCCGCCGGCCGTGGCAACGCGCGGACGCGCGGCAACCGCGCGTCCGGTGCGCCGCCTGCCACGCCTTGATGGATGACGTGAGCAAGTCCCAGGCATGAGCGACGCAGGGCCGTCGCAAGACGCGAATTCCACCCATGGGGGGGCAGCGCAGCGGCCGTATTGGCCAATGCGGCCGCAAGCGTGGAGGGATCAATGAGCCCGTCGCGTCCATTTATCGAGCGGCCCGTCGCGACGTCGCTGTTGATGCTGGCGATCGTGCTCGCCGGCCTCGTCGGCTTCCGTTTCCTGCCGCTGTCGGCGCTGCCGCAGGTCGACTATCCGACGATCCAGGTGCAGACGCTGTACCCCGGGGCGAGCCCCGAGGTAATGGGCAATACCGTGACGGCGCCCCTCGAGGGTCAGTTCGGCCAGATGTCCGGGCTCGGCCGGATGAGCTCGACGAGTGCTGCCGGCGTGTCGGTGATCACGCTGCAGTTCTCGCTCAACCTGTCGCTCGACGTTGCCGAGCAGGAAGTGCAGGCGGCGATCAATGCCAGCGGCTCGCTGCTGCCGGCGGACCTGCCGGCCCCACCCATCTATGCCAAGGTGAACCCGGCCGATGCGCCGGTACTGACGCTCGCGATCAGCTCCGACAGCATGCCGTTGACCGACGTGCAGAACCTCGTCAGCACGCGGCTGGCGCAGAAGATCAGTCAGGTCTCAGGCGTGGGACTCGTGTCGCTGTCAGGTGGGCAGCGCCCGGCCGTGCGCATCCAGGCGAACACCCAGGCGCTGGCGTCGTACGGCATCGGTCTCGACACGCTGCGCACCGCCATCGGCAACGCCAATTCGAACGCCGCGAAGGGCAATTTCGACGGCCCGAAACGCTCCTACACGATCAGCTCGAACGATCAGCTGCTGACTGCGGACGACTACCGCCAACTGATCGTCGCCTACCGGAACGGCGCGCCGGTTCGCATCGCCAACGTCGCGGACGTCGTCGAGAGCGCGGAAAACAACCAGCTCGGTGCATGGGCAGGCCTGCCCTGCGCACCGCGCGCCGTTGGCGCCGCCGCGGCAGCGGACGCGCCCTCCGGGAACCACTGCCGCGGCAACGACGCCGCGGCCCTGATTCCGGCCATCATCATGAACGTGCAGCGCCAGCCGGGCGCGAACGTGATCGCCACGGTTGACGCGATCACGGCGCAGCTTCCGACGTTGCAGGCCGGGCTGCCGGCATCGGTAACGGTCGACGTGCTCGCCGACCGCACGAGCGGGATCCGCGCATCCGTCAATGACGTCGAGAAGGAACTGCTGGTGGCGGTGGCGCTGGTGGTGCTGGTGATCTTCGCGTTTCTCGGCAGCCTGCGCGCGACCGTGATTGCGAGCATCGCGGTACCGATCTCGCTGATCGGGACCTTCGGCCTCATGTACCTGCTCGGCTACAGCCTGAACAACCTGAGCCTGATGGCGCTGACGATCGCGACGGGTTTCGTCGTCGATGACGCGATCGTGATGATCGAGAACATCGCGCGCTACATCGAGCAGGGGGAGCCGCCGCTGCGCGCCGCCCTGACCGGCGCGACGCAGATCGGCTTCACCATCATTTCGCTGACTATCTCGCTGATCGCGGTGCTGATCCCGCTACTGTTCATGAGCGACGTCGTCGGCCGTCTGTTCCGCGAATTCGCGGTGACGCTCTCGATCACGATCCTGATTTCGGCAGTGGTCTCGCTCACACTCGTACCGATGATGTCGGCACGCTGGCTCGAGGCTAAGCGTGATGAACCCGCGCCCGGCGCCATCGTGTCGCGAGCGCAGCACTTCTTTGCAACCGTGTTGCATCGCTACGACCGCTCGCTCGTCTTTGTGATCGACCATCAAGGACTCACGCTGATCGTCGCGCTGGCGACCCTCGCAATCACCGTGCTGCTCTACGTCGCGATACCCAAGGGGCTGTTCCCGACGCAGGATACCGGCCAGCTGCAGGCGCGAGTCGCGGCCGCGCAGGACGTCTCCTACGATCGCATGGCGCAGCTGCAGGCACAAGCCGCACAGGCGATCCTCGCCGACCCCGCCGTCCTGAACCTGAGCTCGATCGTCGGCGTCGATGCGGCCAACAACACGATGCTGCAAACGGGCAGCATGCTGATCAATCTCACGCCCTCGCACGGCGATCAGCAGCTCGTCATGAACCGTTTGCGCGACCGGGTGAGTGCCGTCCCCGGCGTGACGCTGTACCTGCAGCCGACGCAGGACCTGACCATCGACGCCGAGACCGGCCCGACCGAGTACCGCGCATCCCTCGAAGGCGTCAACAGCGCGCAGATCACGAAATGGATGGGCGCGCTGGTCGCACGGCTTCAGGACGTACCGCAGGTGCGCAACGTCAGCAGCGACGCCGGCGCGCAGGGACTGACGAGCAATGTCGACGTCGACCGCGACACCGCGTCGCGTCTCGGCATTACCGCGAGCGCGGTCGACGACGCACTGTACAGCGCCTTCGGCCAGCGCATCGTCTCGACGATCTTCACCGACACCAATCAGTACCGCGTGATCCTCGAGGCGAAACCCGGGCTCGCGACCAGCGCCGAAGGCGTGGGCAAGCTGAACCTGATATCGAGCAGCGGCCGGCCGACACCGCTGTCGGCGTTCGCGACGATCACCGAGCAGCTCGCGCCGCTGCAGATCACCCACGTCGGCCAGTACCCGGCGAGCACGCTCAACTTCGACACCGCACCCGGCGTCTCCCTCGGACAGGCGGTCGACGCCATCCGCAAAGCCGCGCACGACATCGCGCTGCCGTCGACGATCACGATGAACTTTCTCGGCGCGTCGGGTGCGTACGAGCGGTCGCTGTCCAACGAGCTCTGGCTGATCCTTGCTGCCGTCGTGTGCGTCTACATCGTGCTCGGCGTGCTTTACGAAAGCTACGTGCACCCGTTGACGATTCTCTCGACGCTGCCATCGGCCGGTGTCGGCGCGCTGCTCGCGCTGATCGTCACCGGCAACGACCTCGGCGTGATCAGCATCATCGGCATCATCCTGCTGATCGGCATCGTCAAGAAGAACGCGATCATGATGATCGACTTCGCGATCGACGCCGAACGCAGCCAGGGCATGAGCGCACGCGACGCGATTCACCAGGCCGCGCTGCTGCGCCTGCGGCCGATCCTGATGACGACCTTCGCGGCGCTGTTCGCGGCCGTGCCGCTGATGCTGAGTTGGGGTGTGGGCGCCGAACTGCGCCGACCGCTGGGTCTCGCGATCTTCGGCGGGCTCATCGTCAGCCAGGTGCTGACGCTGTTCACCACACCGGTGATCTACCTCGCCTTCGACCGTCTCGGCGGTGGACGCACGCGCCGCGCCATCGCCGACGATACGAACCGGCCGCCGAACGACGCGGTAGCCCAATGAACCTGTCGCGCCCGTTCGTGCTGCGTCCGATCGGCACGGTGCTGCTGACGGTGGGAATAGCACTCGCCGGGATCGGCGGCTTCTTCGCGTTGCCGGTGGCGTCGCTGCCGCAGATCGAGCTGCCGGTGATTTCGGTCAACGCCAGCATCCCGGGTGCTAGCCCCGAGACTATGGCCAGCAGCGTCGCGACGCCGCTGGAGCGCCACCTCGGCACGATTCCGAGCGTCAACGAGATCACCTCCACCAGCTCGGTCGGCGCGACCCGGGTGACGCTGCAGTTCGATCTTTCCCGCGACATCGACGGCGCCGCGCGCGACGTGCAGGCGGCCATCAACGCCGCGCGCGTCGACCTGCCGGCCACACTTCGCGCCAACCCCACGTATCGCAAGGTGAATCCGTCCGCGGCGCCGGTCATGATCCTGGCGCTGACCTCGAAGACGAAGACACCGGGGCAGATTTACGACGAGGCATCGAACACCCTCAACCAGCAGCTATTGCAGGTCAGCGGCGTGGGCGACGTACAGGTCGGCGGCGGCTCGCTGCCGGCGGTGCGCATCGAACTGAAGCCTTTCGCGCTCAACCAGTACGGCATCAGCACCGAGGACGTCCGCGCCGCGATCCAGGCGAGCAACGCCAACCGGCCCAAGGGCATCGTGCAGGGCAACGGGCGCCGGCTGCAGATTTACACGCAGACGCCCGGCCTTCGCGCGAGCGACTATGCGCCGATGGTCATCGCCTGGCGCAACGGCGCCGCGGTGCTGCTGCGCGACGTTGCCGACGTGATCGATGGCGTCGAGGACACGCACACGCTCGGGCTCTTCAACGGCGAAAAAGCGATCATCGTGCTGATTCGCAGTCAGCCTGACGCGAACGTGATCGATACCGTCGACTCGGTGCGCGCGCTGCTGCCCGAATTGCAGGCCGAGTTGCCGGCCGATGTCGAGATCCACGTCGCCGCCGACCGCACGCATTCGATCCGCGCGTCGCTGCACGAAGTGGAGATCACGCTGCTCGTCGCGGTGATCCTGGTCGTGCTGGTCGTCAGCCTGTTCCTGCGCAGCGCGCGCGCCACGCTGATACCTGCGGTGGCAACCGTCACCGCGTTGCTCGGCACGTTCGGCGTGATGTACCTGCTCGGCTTCAGCCTCGACAATCTCAGCCTGATGGCGCTGACGGTCGCCACGGGCTTCGTCGTAGATGATGCGATCGTCGTTCTCGAGAACACGAGCCGCCACATCGAGGCCGGCATGGCACGCATGCAGGCGGCACTGCTCGGTGCGCGCGAGGTCGGCTTCACCGTCGTGTCCATCAGCTTGTCGCTGGTCGCGGTGTTCATACCGCTGCTGTTCATGGCCGGGCTGCCTGGGCGCCTTTTCCGCGAGTTCGCGGTGACGTTGTCGGTTGCCGTGCTGATTTCGCTGGTCATCTCGCTCACCACCACGCCGATGATGTGTGCGTGGCTGCTCAAGCCGGGCGGTCCGGACGAAGCGCGTCGCAGGCCGGGTTGGCTCGCGCGTCAACTCGAGCGCGGCTACGACTGGGTGCTCGCACGTTATGCGCAAAGTCTGGACTGGGCGCTCGCGAGCAAGGGCGTCGTCATGCTGATCCTGCTCGCCGTGATCGGGTTGAACGGTTACCTGTTCTGGGTCGTGCCCAAGAGCCTGTTCCCGCAGCAGGATACCGGCCAGCTCCAGGGGGGACTCAGCGCCGACCAGAGCATCTCGACCAACGCGATGGGCGAGAAGCTGCGCCAGGTCATCGACATCGTGCGGCGCGACCCGGCAGTCGCGTCGGTGGTCGGCTTCATCGGCGGATCGCGCGCCGGCGGCGGCTTCATGTTCGTCGAGCTAAAGCCGGCGTCCGAGCGCTCCGACCGCGGCCTCGCGGTGATCGCGCGCCTGCGTCCGCAACTCGAGCGCGTCACCGGCCTGCGCGCGTTCCTTTCGCCGGTGCAGGACGTGCGCTCCGGCGGACGCTCGAGCAACGCGACGTACCAGTACACGATGAAAGGCGATAACAGCGCTGATCTGCGGGAGTGGTCGCGCAAGCTCCTCGATGCGCTGAAGACGCACGACGCACTGACCGACGTCAACAGCGACATTCAGGAAAACGGCGTCCAGACCAACATCGTCGTCGACCGGGACGTTGCAAGGCGGCTCGGGGTCAGCGCGAAGGCCGTCGACGCGGCGCTCTACGACGCGTTCGGCCAGCGCCAGGCGGCGACGATCTACACGGAGCTCAACCAGTACCACGTCGTCATGGAATGGGCGCCGGCTTACACGCAAAGTCCGAACGCGCTCGCCGACGTGTACGTGCCGGGGACGTCGCTCGTGAACCAGGGCGGACAGGTGGTCGCGATCGAGAGCGCGGCAGCCGCCGCGTCGACGACATCGTCCGCGGCTGACGCGGGTGCCGCTACCGGGTCGGTGCCGGTCTCGCCGAACCCTGCGCTGCGCAACGCATCGAGCGGTAACGTGCTCAGCAACACGCCCACGAACCTGGTGCCGTTGTCGACCATCGCGCACTTCGTCGAGGGAGCGACCGCGACGTCGGTGAACCATCAGGACACGGAGCTTGCAACGACAATCTCGTTCAACCTCGCCGAGGGCGCGACGCTCGACGACGCGCGCCGCGCGATCATTCAGGCCGAGGCCGACATCGGCATGCCGACGACGGTGCGCGGCGCGTTCGCCGGCACGGCACTGCTCGCGCAGCAGACGGCCAGCCAGCAGGGATTGCTGATCGCTGCTGCGCTGCTCGTGATCTACATCGTGCTCGGCGTGCTGTACGAGAGTCTGGTGCATCCGATCACCGTGCTGTCGACGCTACCGTCGGCCGGCGTTGGCGCGGTGCTGGCGCTGTTGCTGTTCAGGATGGATTTCACGCTGATCGCGCTCATCGGCGTGTTTCTGCTGATCGGCATCGTGAAGAAGAACGCGATCCTGATCATCGACTTCGCGCTCGAGGCCGAGCGTGCCCGGGGCTTGAGTCCGCTCGAAGCCGTGCGCGAGGCGTGTCTGCTGCGCTTTCGACCGATCCTGATGACGACCCTGGCGGCCGGATTCGGTGCGCTGCCGCTCGCGATCGGTTTCGGCGAAGGCGCCGAGCTGCGCCAGCCGCTCGGTGTCGCGATCATCGGCGGCCTGATCGCGAGCCAATTGTTGACGCTGCTGACCACACCGGTCGTCTACATGCTGCTCGACAAGCTGCGCCGGCGCGGCGTCGACGAGCACCGCCTGAGCCGCGCCGGCGGAGATTCGTTTCAGCCGTCCGCGGGATGGACATGAGCGTCGCAGGTCCGCCCCAAGACCGAATTGCACCCCCCGGGGGGCAGCGCAGCGGCCGTATTGGCCAATGCGGCCGCAAGCGTGGGGAGATCGCATGATCGTCTGGCAAACATTCATTCAACGCGCGCGGGCGTGGCTGCCGTGCGCGGCGCTTGCGACGCTGTCGGCGTGCACGCTCGGTCCGGCCTATCAGCGATCGAGCGCGGCCGCGCCGGCCGCCTACAAGGAGGCGCCGGCAGCCGATGCGACGTGGTTTCCGGCAGCCCCCGCCGATGAGCTCGACCGCGGTCCCTGGTGGCGACTCTTCGGTGATCCGGTGCTTTCCGTGCTGGCGGAGCAGGTCGAGGTATCGAACCAGAACGTCGCCGCCGCGGTTGCCGCCTACGCGCAAGCCCAGGCGCTGGTCAGCCAGCAGCGCGCAGCACTTTTCCCCTCGCTGGCACTCGATGGCGGCGCGACGCGTGCCGGGAGCGGAGGTTCGCAGGCCGGCGCAGGCTTGCAATCCACCAACCGGACGAACTTCCAGCTCGGCCTCGCCGCGAGCTGGGAGCCCGACATCTGGGGCCAGCTACGTCTCGCCGTGACGGGTGCGCAGGCGAGTGCAGAGGCGAGTGCGGCGAACCTCGCCGCGGCGAGCCTGTCGGCGCAGGCTGCATTGGCGACCGACTACTTCGCGCTGCGCGAGGCGGACAACGAAATCGCACTGCTGACAAGCGCCGTTGACGCCTACGCGCGGTCGCTGCGCATCACGCAGAACCAGTACGATGCGGCGATCGCGCAGCGCACCGATGTACTGCAGGCGCAAACCCAGCTCGAAACGACGCGGGCGAATCTCGTCGCGATGGTCGGGCAGCGTGCGCGGCTCGAGCACGCGATCGCGCTGCTCATCGGCAAGGCGCCGGCCGACTTCGGCGTGCCGGTCGCGCCGTGGAACGCGAGGGTTCCCGCAGTGCCGCTCACCGTGCCGTCGGAATTGTTGCAGCGCCGCCCCGACATCGCCGCGGCAGAGCGCTCGGTGGCAGCGGCGAACGCGCAGATCGGCATCCAGCGCGCGGCGTATTTTCCGAGCCTCGGACTCTCGGCGTCGCTGGGAACGGCCGGCGCGACGCTGCCCACGCTTCTTCGCGCGTCGAGCAGCGTCTGGTCGCTCGGCTTGTCGGTGGCGCAGACGCTGTTCAACGCCGGCGCGACCGCCGCGAAGGTCGAAGGCGCGCAGGCCGCGCGCGACGTGGCGATCGCGAACTATCGCCAAACGGTGCTCGTCGCGTTCCAGGCCGTCGAGGACCAGCTCTCGACGATCCGCGCGCTGGCAGGGCAGGAAGGCCAGCGGCGCGCCGCGTCGGCCGACGCCGACCGCACCGAGCAGCTGACACTGAATCAATTCCTGCAGGGCCAGGTGCCCTACACCACCGTCGTCACTGCCCAGGTGACGGCGCTCTCTGCGCGCCAGACGCTGTCACAGCTGATGTCGAGCCGGCAAGCCGCGGCGATCGCGTTGATCCAGGCACTGGGCGGAGGCTATGAAGCGGCGGAACCGATCGCCTCCCGCGCTGTTCGCTCAGCGAGCGGCGCGAGCAGCGTTCGGTAGACCGGTCGCGTCCATACCACCTCGGCGGCCGTCGAAAGCGCCGAAAAATGCCGGTCAAAGGAGCAGAAAATCCTTGAAATTCGGGCCACAACGCCGTATTATTAGCACTCGCATGAGCTGAGTGCCAATAGGCGCTTCGCTGCTGGCGGGCCGCCCGCACCCGATGCTCGGCGTCACGGTTTCTCAATCGGTTGCATCCAAGCATTCATCACAGGAGTGAGCACTAACATGAAACTTCGTCCCCTGCACGACCGGATTATCGTCAAGCGGCTCGAAGAGGACCGCAAAACTGCCGGCGGAATTGTCATTCCCGACACCGCCGCGGAGAAGCCCTCGATGGGTGAAGTCGTCTACGCCGGACCCGGAAAGACCGACGACAACGGCAAGCTCGTCGCCATGGGCGTCAAGACCGGCGACAAGGTCCTCTTCGGGAAGTACTCGGGCCAGGAATTCAAGCTCGACGGGAAGGACCTGCTCCACATGCGCGAAGACGACATCATCGGCATCGTCGACTAATCCTCCCACTTGAAGCATACGTAACAGGAGAATCAAAATGGCAGCTAAAGACGTCCGCTTCGGCGAAAACGTCCGGAACCGAATGGTGTCCGGCGTCAATGTTCTCGCCAACGCCGTCAAGATCACGTTGGGACCGAAGGGCCGCAACGTCGTCCTCGAGCGCAGTTTCGGCGCACCGACGATCACCAAGGATGGTGTATCCGTCGCGAAGGAAATCGAGCTCAAGGACAAGTTCGAAAACATGGGCGCGCAGATGGTGAAGGAAGTCGCGTCGAAGACCTCCGATGTCGCCGGCGACGGCACGACGACGGCCACCGTGCTGGCGCAATCGATCATCGCCGAAGGCATGAAGTTCGTCGCCGCCGGCATGAACCCGATGGACCTGAAGCGCGGCATCGACAAGGCGGTGATCGCCGTCGTCGAAGAGCTGAAGAAGATCAGCAAGCCGTGCACGACCAGCAAGGAAATTGCGCAGGTCGGCGCGATCTCGGCCAACGCTGACGAATCGATCGGCGCGACGATCGCCGAAGCGATGGACAAGGTCGGCAAGGAAGGCGTGATCACCGTCGAGGACGGCAAGGGCCTCGAGAACGAGCTCGAGCTCGTCGAAGGCATGCAGTTCGACCGTGGCTACATTTCGCCGTACTTCATCAACAACCCCGACAAGCAGGTCGCCGCACTCGAAGACCCGTACATCCTGCTGCACGACAAGAAGATCTCGAACATTCGCGATCTCCTGCCGCTGCTCGAGCAGGTCGCGAAGGCTGGCCGGCCACTGCTGATCGTCGCCGAAGATGTCGATGGCGAAGCGCTTGCAACGCTCGTCGTCAACAACATCCGCGGCATCCTGAAGACCGTTGCCGTCAAGGCGCCGGGCTTTGGCGATCGTCGCAAGGCGATGCTCGAAGACATCGCGATTCTGACCGGCGGCACCGTCATCGCTGAAGAGCTGGGCCTCAAGCTCGAGAACGCGACGCTGAAGGACCTGGGCCGTGCGAAGCGCGTCGACGTCGCGAAGGAAGACACGACGCTGATCGACGGCGCCGGTGAAAAGGCAGCGATCGAGGCGCGGGTCAAGAACATCCGCAAGCAGATCGAGGAAGCCACGTCCGACTATGACAAGGAAAAGCTGCAGGAACGCGTGGCCAAGCTGGCGGGAGGTGTGGCTCTCATCAAGGTGGGTGCCGCGACCGAGGTCGAAATGAAGGAAAAGAAGGCGCGCGTCGAAGATGCATTGCACGCGACCCGCGCGGCGGTCGAAGAAGGGATCGTTCCCGGTGGCGGCGTAGCCTATCTGCGCGCGCGGCTCGGCGTGAAGGTGAAGGGTGACAACCCCGACCAGGACGCCGGCATCAAGATCGTCCTGCGTGCGCTCGAGGAGCCGACGCGGCAAATCGTCGCGAACGCCGGTGACGAGCCTTCGGTCGTCATCAACAAGATCGTCGAAGGCAAGGGCAATTTCGGCTTCAATGCCCAGACCGGCGAGTACGGCGATCTGGTGGCCATGGGTGTCGTCGATCCCACGAAGGTGACGCGCTTCGCGCTGCAGAACGCGGCATCGGTCGCCAGCCTTATGCTGACGACCGACGCGATGGTGGCCGAGCTGCCGAAGGATGAGAAGCCCATGATGGGCGGCGGTGGCGGCGGTGGTATGGGTGGCATGGGCGACATGGACATGTAATTCGGTCCCGTCCGAAGCAACATTCAAGGCCCGCAGCGATGCGGGCTTTTTTTATATCCTCACTCCTCGCTCGTCCGTTGCAGTTTTGCCAACGCACCGGCGGCATGCTGCCGCCCGCGCTCGTTTTATGGCGGCTTGCTGACGGAAATGCATTAGACTCGACGCGGGCCGCGCAAACCGCCAAAAACTGCAACGCTTATGCATCAGTCATTCGCCGCGAGCTACCAGCAAACGCTCTCAACGGGCCACCGATGACGTCGGGTCTCGTGTTCGGATTTGCCGTCGTCACGCTGGCGGCGGTGATCATCGCCGGACTGATGCGGCGCAGCCGCGAGGCACCCGCGGGCGCGCGGTCCTCGATCGACGGGCCCACCGCGGTCGCGCAATGGACCGAGGGCGAAACGACGCGCCTGCTGTCATCCGCTGAAGTGCCGGGTTTATATCTGCTGCGTCCACGGTTCCTGTCCAAGGCCGAAAGCGTCGTTTTCCTGCTGCTGAAGGCCGCGTTCCCGCGTCATGACGTGTTCGCACGCGTCCGTCTGGCCGACGTCCTGCAGGTGAAGATCGGTCCGCAGGGGATGGAGCGCCTGCGCGCATTTCGCAAGATCGCGAATCAGCACGTGGGCTTCGTCGTCTGCGATCGCGACATGACGATCGTGGCGATCGTCGACGCGAAGGAACCCGATCAGGTGATCGATCCGCGGGACCAGAAGCTCGAGACGATCAAGCAGCGCTGCCTGCAGGCGGCGCAGGTGAAGTACGTCTGCATCTTTCCGCCGCAGCTACCGCGATACCGGGAATTGCGCGAGCAGATTCTCGGTCCCGCCGGCGATCTCGTCTAGGATCGCCGGCCCAGGATCGCCGGCTGGCGTCACCCGGGGCCTCGACGCCATGCGGCGCCGGGATTCAACCGACTCTGGTGGCGATGAAGTTGAGGTAAAGCCACAGCACGATCAGTGCGCCGACGATGGACAGGATAATCCCCGCGGGGTGGAATTTGCCGTCGGGTCTGCGCCAGAGCAGGCCGCCGATCACGCCACCGATCAAGGAGCCGATGATGCCGACGATGCTCGTTGCCCAGAATCCCAGCGAGACGGCGCCGGGATAGATAAACCTCGCGATGAGGCCGACAATGAAGCCGACGATGATCATCCAGATGATGTGCATCACACCCACGAAAACCTCCCTCGTCTCGGAATGGCGCGGAACGCTCCGCATGGCAGCGAGCGTAGCACACCGTCGGCCGGACACGTGTAAGGCGACCGGTCGCGCCAACGACGACGACGCATGAGCCGCCTGCCGACCGTTCTGCTGATAATGATGTCGCTCGTCTGCGTTCCCGCCGAGGCCGCGACGACGTGCCGCGCCGTCAGCGGGACGCTCACGCGGCCGCTGATCGAGCTCTACACGTCCGAGGGCTGCGACAGTTGCCCGCCGGCCGATCGCTGGTTTTCGTCG
>JALYSS010000048.1 GCA_030854685.1 Pseudomonadota bacterium
GATCGCGCGTTCGCCGGCGAGCGCGTCGACTTCGACGTCGAAGTGCAACGACCGAGCGGCGCGCGCTTCCTGCGCGGCAGCTACATTCCGGACATCGACGAGTCCGGGGTCGTGATCGGCGTCTATACATCGTCCACCGACATCACGCCGCTCAAGGAAGTCGAACGCCAGCTCGAGCGGCTCGCGCAGAAGGACACCCTGACCGGCTTGCCGAACCGGCACGCGTTCAACGACGGCATCGCCGCGGCGCTCCACCGCTCGCAGCGAACCGCGACGCAGGTCGCGCTGCTGTTCCTCGACGTCGACGGGTTCAAGAAGATCAACGACACGCTCGGCCATGCGGCGGGCGACGACGTGCTGCGCGAATTCGCGCGGCGGCTCCTCGCATCGGTGCGCGCGACCGACCTCGTGGCGCGGCTCGCGGGTGACGAATTCGTCATCGTCCTCGAGGGCATCCACACGCGCGAGGAGTGCCGCTTCGTCGCGCGCAAGATCATCGCCGCGATGCGCAGCGAGTTCCGCGCCGCCGACGCTCAGGTCAAGGTGACGACGAGCATCGGCATCGCGCTGGGACAGGGCGGCACGACGACGGCGGAGGCCCTGCTGAAGCGAGCCGACAGCGCGCTCTACGCCGCCAAGGGTCACGGCCGAGACAGGTACGAAATCGCGATCTGATTCAGGGATCAGGTGTCAGGGATCAGGTATCAGGGATCAGCAGTCCGTACGAGGTCATCGCCTTTCGAAATGCGATGATAGAGGACGTTTCGACGCCGTTCGCAACACACGTGAGCCGATCCCTGATGCCTGATACCCGATCCCTGACACCGGTCGCGCGCGAAGCCGTGCGCTCGCTGGCCGCGTCGCGCATTCGCGACATCGCGAACGCCGGCATGCACGATCCCGACGTGCTCGCATTCTGGTTCGGCGAGCCCGACCAGGTGACGCCGGCATTCATCCGCGACGCCGCAACCGCGTCGCTCGCGCGCGGCGAAACGTTCTATTCACCGAACTTCGGCATTCCGGAGCTGCGTGACGCCATCGCCGGTTACGTGAGCGCGCTCCACCGGCCGACCGCCGACTCCGAGGTCGCCGTAACGGCGTCCGGCATGTCCGCGCTGATGCTGGCGGTCGAGGCGCTGGTCGCGCCCGACGATCGCGTCGTCGTCGTCACGCCGCTGTGGCCCAACCTCGTCGAAATCCCGAAGATCCTCTCCGCGGAGGTCGTCTCGGTCCCGCTGCAATTCAGCGACGCCGGATGGAAGCTCGATGCCGACCGGCTGCTCGACGCGCTGACACCGGAAACACGCGCAGTGATGATCAATTCGCCGAACAATCCGACCGGATGGACGCTCGATCGCGCGACGCAACAGGCCGTGCTCGAGCACTGCGCGCGACTCGGCATCTGGATCGTCGCCGACGACGTGTACGAGCGCCTGTACTTCGCGGAAGACGTCGCGTGCGCGCCGTCGTTTCTCGATACCGCGGCGGCCAACGACGCGCGCATCGTCAGCACGAACAGCTTCTCGAAGGCGTGGCTGATGACGGGCTGGCGCCTGGGCTGGATCGTTGCGCCGCGTGCCTTGATGCCGGACCTCGGCAAGCTGATCGAATACAACACGTCGTGCTCGCCGGTATTCGTCCAGCGTGCGGGCGTCGTCGCGCTGCGCGAGGGCGAGCCGACCGTCGATGCGACGCGTGAGCGCCTGCGCCGCGCGCGCGATCGCCTGGTCGATTCGTTGCGAAGCCTGCCGGGTGTCGATATCGCGGTGCCTGCCGGCGCGATGTACGCGTTCTTCCGCGTCGCGGGAGTCGACGACAGCATGGTTTTCTGTCGTCGGCTCGTGCGGAAGGCGAAGCTCGGACTCGCGCCCGGCAGCGCATTCGGGCCGGAGTGCGAAGGCTTCGTCCGCTGGTGCTTTGCCGCGAGCGACGAGCGGCTCTCGGAAGGCGTCGACCGCCTCGCGCGTTTCCTCGCGCACGAACGCCCCTGACGACGAGTCAACGGCGCATTGACGTCGGAAGAGTGCCTACACAGGAACGAGCGCGTTTCGCGCAGACAGGTGCCGCGCACGCCAGTATTGTCTGCGCGGCAATGAGGAGCGAGGAGCGAGGACATGATCCAGCCGAGAGCGGTGTGGTCGCTCACCAAGGAGTCGTTTTCCCAGTGGTCCGACGACTATGCGCCGAGCATGGGTGCGGCCCTCGCGTACTACACGATCTTCTCGATCGCGCCCCTCCTCATCATCGCGATCGCCGTCGCGGGTTTCTTCTTCGGCGCGGACGCCGCGCGAGGCGAGATATTCACGCAGTTGCGCGGGCTGCTCGGCGACCAGGGCGCGACCGCCATCGAGGCGATGGTCAGGAGCGCGAGCCAGACCGGGCACGGAAGCTTCGCGGCGATCGCCGGCATCGTCATGTTGCTGATCGGTGCAACCAGCGTATTCGGTGAACTGCAGACCGATCTCGACCGGATCTGGGATTCGCCGAAGCCCAGACATGGCGGCCTGTGGGGAATGCTGCGCGGGCGCGTGCTGTCGTTCGGAATGGTGCTCGGCATCGGCTTCCTGCTGCTCGTTTCGCTGGTCCTGAGTGCTGCGCTGGCGGCGCTCGGCCATTTCTGGAGCGGCTGGTTCCCGGGCTGGACGTTCCTGCTGCAGGCGATCAACTTCGTCATCAGCTTGCTCGTCGTCACCGGCCTCTTCGGGATGATCTACAAGTTTCTCCCCCGCTGCGACATCGGTTGGGAGGACGTCTGGGTCGGCGCCGGCGTCACATCGCTGCTGTTCTCGATCGGCAAGTTGCTGATCGGGCTTTATCTGGGCAAGAGCAGCGTCGCGTCGAGCTTCGGCGCAGCAGGATCGCTCGTGATCGTGCTGCTGTGGGTCTACTACTCGTCGCAGGTCTTCCTGCTCGGCGCCGAGTTCACGAGGGTCTACTCGTATCGCCACGGCACGCGCAAGGACCGCGCGGAGCCGGCTTGAGGCCCGGCGCGGCGTTGCCTCCGATCAGTCCACCGGCCGCGGATGGATGCTGTCGACCCAGGGCACGTTTTCCGGATTCGGCTCGACGTTCGGCAGATCGAGATTGACGACGACCGGCTCCTGACCGCTTCGGCATAGCACGCACGACAGCGGCTCGGAGTCGCTCGCGTTGATCTCCTGATGCGGCGTGAACGGCGGCACGTAGATGAAGTCGCCGGGGCCGGCTTCGGCGGTGAATTCGAGCCGGTCGCCCCACTTCATCCGCGCGTGGCCGCTGACGACGTAGATCACGCTCTCGACCGGACCATGGTGATGCGCCCCGGTCTTCGCTTTCGGGTGGATCACGACGGTTCCGGCCCACAGCTTTTCGGCGCCCATCCGCGCGTGATTGATCGCCGCCGCGCGGCTCATGCCGGGCGTTTGCGCGGTATTGGCATCGAGTTGATTCGATTTGACGACGCGCACCCCCTGGTGACGCCATTTGGATTCCGACATATTCCTCTCCGAAAAGCACCGCCCGTCCCATGACGCGGCGGTCCCGATGCTTTCACCATACCCGCGTAGAGCAGTCGATTACAAGCTTACAAGCAAACGTTATTGGGATTGTTCGACGAGCGGCCCTATCTTTCAGTGATGAACCCGCAAACCGACAAGACTGCCATGTCCCGCATCTACGTAATTCACGAAAATGACGCCTGGGTCGAACCGCTGCGCACCGCGTTCGGCGAACTGGGTCTGCCGTACACCGAATGGTTCACGGCAGAGGGCGCGCTCGACCTCGCGAGCGTTCCGCCGCACGGCGTCTTCTACAACCGGATGAGCGCTTCGTCGCATACGCGCGGACATCGCTACGCGGCGGAACTGACGGGTGGCCTGCTCGCGTGGCTCGAGTCGCATGGCCGTCTCGTCATCAACGACGGGCGCGCCCTTTCGCTCGAGATCAGCAAGATCGCGCAATATGCCGCACTCGCGCGCCACGGCATCCGCGTCCCGCACACAATCGCGGCCGTCGGACGCGATGCCATCATCGACGCCGCAAAAAAGATGCGCAGGCGCTTCATCACCAAGCACAACCGCGCCGGCAAGGGACTCGGCGTGCGGCTTTTCGACGGCTCCGATACGCTGGCGCGCTACGTCGACAGCGACGCGTTCGAGGACTCCGTCGACGGGATCACGCTGATCCAGGAATACATCGAAGCGCCGGAGCCGTTCATCACACGGGTCGAATTCGTCGGCGGTCAATTCCTCTACGCGGTTCGCGTCGACACGTCGCTCGGCTTCGAGCTCTGCCCGGCCGACGTCTGCCAGATCGACGATGCGTCCTGTCCGGTCGGCGAAACCGCGCCCGCCACCGCTGCACCGCGATTCCGGATCATCGAGGACTTTTCGCAGCCGATCGTCGAGCGCTATCGCGGCTTTCTTGGCGACAACGGCATCGGCATTGCCGGCATCGAGTTCATCACCGACCGCAACGGCGAGCTCTACACCTACGACGTCAACACGAACACGAACTACAACAGCGACGCGGAGCACGAGGCGGGACTGTTCGGCATGCGGGCGATCGCTTCGTACCTCGGCAGCGAACTGCGCGCGCTCGATCGCAGGATCGTGCAGGAGCGCGCAGCTGCGTAAATGGGGTCAGAGCTGCATTTCCGTAAATGGGGTCAGAGCTGTATTTCCGGACGCAAGAAGCC
>JALYSS010000055.1 GCA_030854685.1 Pseudomonadota bacterium
TAGACGGCCTCCTCGACCGAGTGCGTAATGAACAGCACGGTGCGCGGATTGACGCGCGACAGCTTGATCAACTCCTCCTGCATGACGACGCGCGTTTGCGCATCGAGTGCGCCGAACGGTTCGTCCATCAACAGTACGTCCGGGTCGAGCACGTAGCTGCGCGCAATCGCGACGCGCTGTTGCATGCCGCCGGAAAGCTGATGCGGATAGGCGGACTCGTAGCCCTGCAATCCCATCAGCTCGACCTGGCGTGTGATGCGCTCCCGTCGGGCCGCCGCAGCCAGCCCCTTGCTGCGCAACCCGAAATCGATATTCTCATGCACGGTCTTCCAGGGGAACAGCGCGAACTGCTGAAAAACGACGGCGCGGTCAGGTCCCGGCTGCGTAACGGGTCGGCCGCCCACGCTCACGGTACCGGACGTCGGGAACTCGAGGCCCGCGGCCATTCGCAGACAGGTCGTCTTGCCGCAGCCCGATGGTCCGACGATCACGACAAATTCGCGGTCACGGACATTGAATGTGATTCCGTCAAGCGTGAGGAAGTCCTTGCCGTCGCGCTCGAACACGCGACTGACTTCGTCGAATGCGATGTCGCTCATGCGCCGGTCACTGTTGCGGTCATGTTCGCATCAGGGTCTCAGGACGATCTTGGCCGCGGCGCTGCGACCTTCGTGCAGATCGTGGAACGCAGCCGCGCCTTCGGCCAGGGGTCGCTCCTCGACCCAGGCGAGGTCGCCGAACGCGTGCTCGTGCAGCGCAAGGACAGCGGCGCGCAGATCGGATGTCGAGTAGGTGTAGGCACCGATCAGCGCGATTTCGGCGAGCGTGAGCTTGCGCATGTCGATTTCGCTCGCCCGATCCATCAGGCCGATGTGCATGACCACGCCGCCGGGCTTGACGGCGACGAGCGCCGCCGTGCGGGTTGCCTTGGCGCCGACGGCATCGACGACGAGATCCAGGCTGTCTTCGAAGGGCGATGTACGGTCCGGATCGGGGACCGCCGCTTGGGTCGCGCGGGCCAGCGATTCGCGCCGCAACGCGTTGGTCTCCATCACGGTGATATGGCGCACGCCGTGGCTTTGCAACAAAAGGGTCGACAGCATGCCGATGGCGCCGCCGCCCAGCACGAGCACCTTGCACTCGGGCAATGGCCGGGTCAGCGCGCGCGTGGCCATGCCGATCGCGTGCAGCGCCGTCGCGGCCGGTTCGGTCAGCGCGGCCTCGCGGGCGCCCATGGTCTGCGGAATGTCGATGACGCTGCTGGCGGCGGTCGCCATGAACTCGGCGAATCCGCCCGGACGCGTCATGCCGACCATCGTGCGGTTCGCGCAAAGGTTGTCGCGTCCCTGCTTGCAGTATTCGCACGTGCCGCAGGTGATCAGCGGATTCACCGTCACCCGCCCGCCTACGCCCGGCCCTTGGAGAATCTCCCCCGCGAGCTCGTGTCCCAGGATCAGCGGCGGTACGCGACGCGGATCGTGGCCGTGATACGCATGCATGTCGGAACCACAGATGCCGACGGCGTCAATGCGGATCAGCACTTCGCCGATTTCGATGCAAGGCAAAGGCTCGTCGCGATACGTGACTTCGTTGGGTGCGGTATAGACGAGTGCTTTCATCCTGCCGAAAACCCTCCGTCGACGAAAATCGTCTGGCCGGTCACGTAATCCGATGCGCGGCTGGCCAGGTACAGGGTCGTGCCGCGCAGATCAGGTAGCTCGCCATTGCGGCCGATGAACGTGCGCGCGGCATTGGCTGACCATTTCACCGGATCCGAGGCCACCGCCGCCGTGAGCGGCGTTGCGAAAAATCCAGGCGCGATCGCGTTGGCGTTCACGCCCTTGCACGACCACGCTTCCGCCTGCGCGCGGGTGAGTTGCATGACGCCGCCCTTCGAGGCGCCGTACGCGCCGCTGTTTGCGAATGCGCGCACGGACTGCAGCGACGCGATGTTGATGATGCGTCCCCAGCCGCGCGCGATCATCGCGGGCACGAGATGTTGCGACAGAAAGAATGGCGCGTCGAGGTTGAGGCGCATCGTGCGATCCCAGTCATCGCTGGTGATCTCCAGCATCGGCTTGCGGATGTTGATCCCGGCCGAATTGACCACGATGTCCGGTGCGCCGAAGAAGCGCGGCGCCGCCGCGGCGCAGGCTTCGATGGCGTCGCGATCCGCCAAATCGCACGGCAGCGCTTCCGCGAGGCCGCCGCCGGCGACGATCGACTCCCGAGTGACGGCCAAGTCCGCTTCGCGGCGCGCGACGAGCAGGACATGCGCGCCGGCTTCGGCCAGGGTTTGCGCAATCGCCCTCCCGATGCCGGAGCTTGCCCCGGTGACGAGCGCGACGTGGCCGGTAAGCGAAAAGGCCGATGCGACGCTCATACCTGTACCGGCGCACCCTTGTCGAACCGTTCGGTCGGAAAATACTTCTCCAGCCGGTCGTCGGCCGTGCGCGCGTGCGCTTCCATTCCTTCGAGCCGCGAAATGCGCGCCGTGACCTGCGCGATCTCTTTCGCAGCCTCGCGCGTCATGCGCTGCCAAGTGAGCGGTTTCATGAACTTGTGCACCGACAGGCCGCCGGAATAGCGCGCGGCGCCCTTCGTGGGCAGGATGTGATTCGGCCCGGACACCTTGTCGCCGAATGCGACGGTCGTCTCCTCGCCGAGGAACAGCGACCCGTAGCACGTCAGGCGGGCGAGCCACCAGTCGAGATCCCGCGCATGCACTTCGAGATGTTCCGGGGCGTGGCGATCCGATACGGTCGCAGCTTCTTCACGCGAATTGCAAAGAACTACTTCGCCATAGTCGCGCCACGCGGAACCGGCGGCGTCGCGCGCCGTCGGTGGAAGCCGATCGATGAGGTCCGGCACGCGGCGCATCACGTCGTTGGCAAGCGCGCTCGCCGTCGTGATCAGCCATGCCGGCGATTCGTGTCCGTGCTCGGCCTGCCCGACGAGGTCCGCGGCGACGAGCGCGGGATCGGCGCTGTCGTCCGCAATGACGGCAATCTCCGATGGCCCCGCGAAAACATCGATTCCGACCTTGCCGAACAGCAGCCGCTTTGCTTCGGCCACGAACTTGTTGCCCGGGCCGACGATGATGTCGGCCGGCTTGCCGGTGAACAATCCATACGCCATCGAGGCGATCGCCTGGACACCGCCGAGCGTCATGATGACGTCGGCTCCGGCGATTTGCATCGCATAAAGCACCTGCGGATGAATACCTTCGCCCTGGTAAGGCGGCGAGCAGGCGACGACGCTCGGCACCCCGGCGGCTTTGGCAGTGGCGACGCTCATGTACGCCGATGCGATGTGTGCATAGCGGCCGGTGGGCACGTAGCAGCCGGCGACGTTGACGGGCACGAGCCGCTGGCCGGCGACCAATCCCGGCTGTATTTCGACGGCGAATTCGTGGATCGACTCGCGCTGCGCCCGCGCAAAGCGACGCACGCGCTCGATCGCGAACTCGATGTCGCGCTTGACCGACGGTGCGATGCCGCGAGTACGGCGCTCGATATCAGCGGCCGAGACTACGATTTCGCGGGTCCAGTGATCGAGCTCCGCGGCGTATCCACGAACAGCCGCTTCGCCGCGCGCCTCGATAGCGGCGAGCATTTCGCTCGCTGCCACTTGGGCGACGCCCGCTTCGGTTTCTGGCGTCCTGGTGGCTCTTTTCAAGTATTCGACGGGCATGGTCAATCTGATGGGCATTCGGAATGAAAGCGCTTTCATCAAGCGTATAGCGCGCAAGTTACAACGTCAATGTTGCGCCGCTCCATACGATCGCCGCAAGCGCTTTCAGGATGCTATTGTGCAATGAACGCCAGCGAGCCTCGCCACGTGTGCGCTTCGCCTCTTCGGACATGCTCTGCGGTCACGACAAGCCATGTCGCCGGATGATGCCCGGCGTGCGGCGATGACGCGCAAGCCGAGCGCACGACTCACGGATGTCGCCAGCATTGCCGGGGTATCGCTGTCGACCGCGTCACGCGCCCTGGCCGATCCCAGGCTGGTGCATCCCGACACCCGTCGCAAGGTCGACGATGCCGCGCGGATGCTCGGCTACGTGCCGCATGGCGCGGCGCGCGCGCTCGCGTCGCGGCGTTCGCGCACGATCGGTGCCGTCGTTCCGACGCTCGATAATCCTATTTTCGCGCATTCCACGCAGGCGCTGCAGCGCACGCTTGGCGAAGCAGGCTTCACACTGCTCCTGGGCAGCCATGATTACGACGCGCAGACGGAATTCAAAGTCACGCGGGCCCTGGTCGAGCGCGGCGTCGACGGCTTGGTGCTGGTCGGCATGGACCACTCTGCGGAGCTTTATCAGTTTCTCGCGCGCTCCGGCGTTCCGTTCGAGCTGACCTGGGCCATCGATCCGGATCGCCACCACCACTGCGTAGGATTCTCGAACCGGCTCGCGTCGATTCGCATGACGCAGCACCTGCTGGCGCTCGGTCATCGCGAAATCGCGGTGATATCGGGCTACACGGCGCACAACGACCGCGCTCGCGAGCGTGTTGCTGGAGTGCGCGAGGCGCTGGCGGCCCATCGGCTGGAGTTGCGCGACCACCGCTACATCGAGACGGCCTTCTCGATGTCGAGCGGACGCGCGGCATTATCTGCATTGCTAAGGCGCGATCATGCGTTGACCGCGGTCGTGTGCGGCAACGACCTGCTGGCGTTCGGCGCATTGCTCGAATGCGCAGCGCGCGGCGTCGCGGTGCCGCGTCAGATTTCGGTCGCCGGCTTCGACGACATCGAGCTCGCCGCGGAGGTGTCGCCGCCGCTGACTACGCTTCACATTCCGACGGTGGACATCGGTCGGCGCGCTGCCGAGCGCCTTCTCGCGCGCCTGTCGGGCAAGCGGATCGCGCGGGTGGAGGAAGTGCCCGTGGACCTGGTCGTAAGGGGCAGCACGGGCCGGGTGCCGGGCGGCGACCGAACGCATTCCGCAAGTGGCTCCGGACGAAGCGGCGCCAGAACCGGGCGGCCGCAAAAGGCGCGATGTCCATGAACGGCCCTGCGGCGCTCGTGTGATCCCCCCACGCTTGCGGCCGCATTGGCCAACACGGCCGCTGCGCTGCCCCCAAGGGGGAGCATTCGCGCCTTGGGACGGCCCTGCGGCGCTCATGTGATCCCCCCACGCTTGCGGCTGACGCCGCTGCGCTGCCCCCCGGGGGGGAGCATTCGCGCCTTGGGACGGCCCTGCGGCGCTCATCGATACCCCGCCGCCTGCAACTCGAAGAGCTCGGCATAGCGGCCTTGCTGCCGCAGCAATTCGTCGTGCGTCCCGATCGCTTCGACGGTACCGTCCGCGAGCACGACGATGCGATCGGCCATGCGAACACTCGAAAAGCGGTGCGAGATCAGGACGGCCGTCTTGTCCCGACTCAATTCCTTGAAGCGTTGAAACACTTCGAATTCGGACCGCGCATCGAGCGCGGCCGTCGGTTCGTCGAGTATCAACACCTGCGCCTCACGCATATACGCCCGGGCGATCGCGATCTTCTGCCATTCGCCACCCGACAGATCGATACCGCCGCGAAAGCGTTTGCCGATCATCTGCTCGTAATGGTTCGGCAGCTTGGCGATCACTTCATCCGCGAGGCTGCGACGCGCGGCGTCGACGATGCGCGCGCGGTCGTCGCGCGCATCGATCCGTCCGACGGCGATGTTTTCCGCCGCCGTCAGGTGATAGCGAACGAAGTCCTGGAAAATGACGCCGATGTTCGATCGGAGCGCCGCAAGGTCGTATTCGCGCAGGTCGTGACCGTCGAGCAGGATGCGGCCTTCGTCCGGATCGTAGAGTCGCGCCAGAAGCTTCACCAGCGTCGTCTTGCCCGCGCCATTCTCGCCGACCAGGGCGAGAACTTCACCGGCATGCAGCGTGAAATGCAGGTGACGAACCGCCCATCGTTCGGCGCCCGGATAGCGAAAGCCGACATCGTCGAACACGAATCCGCCCCGGATCGGATCGGGAAACGGCAGCGGATTGGGCGGTGAGGCGATTTCCGGCTCGATCTCGAAGAACGAGAACAGGTCGTCGAGGTAAAGCGCCTGTCCTGCGACCTGCGAAAAGCCCGTCAGCAGGTCTTCCAGCAGATTGCGCAGTCGCCGAAACGATCCGGCCAGGAACGTCAGGTCGCCGATGGAGAACTCGCCGTGCAGCGTACGCCACACGATGTAGGCGTAGGCGATGTAATAGGCGATCGTTCCGAGCGCCGTCAACGCGCTGCCGAGGCTCGCGCGGCGCTGCGCGAGCTCCCGATTCGCCTCGAAGAATCCCGTCGCGAGCGTTCGATAGCGGTCGATCAGGAACGGGTTGAGGCCGAAAATCTTGACTTCTTTCGCGGTCTCGACACTCGCGCCGGTCTGGCGGACGTAATCGAGCTCGCGCCGCTCGGGCGTGCGCGCGAAGTTGAGCGAATAGCTCTGCGCGTTGAAATGCGCTTCGCCGATGAACGCCGGCAGCAGTGCGATCGCCATCAGCACGATCAGCCACGGCGCGTAGACGAAGAGACCCGCGCCGAAGCTGATGATCGTCACGACATCCTGCGCCTGCCCGAACAGCTGGCCGAGAAGCGACATCCGTCCCGCCGCCTGGCGGCGCGCTCGCTCGAGACTGTCCTGGAGCTCGCTGTCTTCGAAGTCCTCGAGATCCAGCGTCGCCGCGTGCTCCATCAATCGCAGGCTGGTGGCATTGCTGAACTGCTCGGATAGCAGCGAATCGAGCAGCGAAACCGCTCGTCCGAGCACGTCGGATAGCACCGCCAATCCGAATTCGGCCGCGAGCAGCCAAATGATCCGATGCAGCCATCCGTTCGCGAACCACTCGCGCAGATCATCACCCGGATGCGGCGTCTTCGTGAGCAGCACGACTTCATCGATGATGAGCTTGCCGATGTAAAGCGTCGCCACCGGCAGCAGCGCGCGGACGAAGCGCAGAATGGATTGCCCGAGCATCATCGACGGGCTGGTCTGCCAAACCAGCCGCAGGAACGGCGGCACGTTGCGCAAGCCGCCGAACCGCTCGCGCAGCGACCGGCGCTCGGGATGGACCAGGCGTTCGGCTGCACTCGCCTTGGTCGTGCGAGAGCCCATCGAATAATTGCGGGGCATGACGCCATTGTGCCGCGGCCGGAGTTTTCCGTCGGCGAACGCTGTCCAACTGGCTCTCAACCATAGCGAGGTAAGCCATGTCGATCCAGGCGATCAATCCGGCAACGGGTGAGGTTGTTGCCACGCACGACGAGATGAAGCCGGACGCCGTCGCGGAGATCATCGAGGCGGTTCACGCCGCGGCGACCGATTGGCGTCATGCGTCCTATGCCGATCGCGCCGTGCCGATGCGCAAGGCGGCCGGAATCCTGCGCAAGGAGGCGCACGACTTTGCCCATCTCATGGCGCGCGAGATGGGCAAGCCGGTGCGCGACGGCGTTGCGGAAGCTCAGAAGTGCGCCGGTGCATGCGAGTACTTCGCCGAGCACGCCGCGACGTTTCTCGAACGCGAAGTTGTCGAAACGGAGGCACGCTCGAGCTTCGTCACGTTCAATCCGCTCGGCGTCGTGCTCGCAGTCATGCCGTGGAACTTTCCGTTCTGGCAAGTCTTCCGTTTCGCAGCGCCTGGGCTGATGGCCGGCAACGCGGCGGTGCTGAAGCATGCGTCGAATGTGCCCGGCTGCGCGCTCGCCATCGAGGAAATCTTTCATCGCGCCGGCTTTCCCGAGAACCTGTTTCGCACGCTGATGATCACCAGCAAAGAGGTCGACCAGGTCATCGAGCATCCGCTTGTTCGCGCCGTCACGTTGACCGGAAGCGGCCCCGCGGGACGAGCCGTCGCGTCCAGGGCCGGACAACTGCTCAAGAAAACCGTGCTCGAACTCGGCGGCAGTGATCCTTACCTCGTGCTGGAGGACGCCGATCTCGACGTGGCGGCCGACGTGTGCACGAAGGCGCGCCTGGTGAACTCAGGGCAAAGCTGCATCGCGGGCAAGCGCTTCCTCGTTGTCGAGAGCGTGCGCGCCGGGTTCGAGGACCGGTTCGTCAAACGCATGGCGGCGGCGAAAATGGGCGACCCGCTCGACGAGGCCACCGAGATCGGCCCGCAGGCGCGCACCGACCTGCGCGATACGCTGCAGCGCCAGGTCGACGAGAGTCTCGCGAAGGGCGCGAAGTGCCTTCTCGGCGGATCGATTCCCGGCGGTCCGGGTGCCTTCTATCCCGCCACGGTATTGACCCACGTGCAACCGGGCATGCCGGCGTTCGACGAGGAACTGTTCGGACCGGTCGCCGCGGTCATCCCGGTACGCGACGAAGCCGAAGCGATCGCGATGGCGAACGCATCGTCGTTCGGCTTGGGCTGTGCAGTCATCACCCGCAATGTCGCGCGCGGCGAGCGCATCGCCGCCGACCTGATCGAAAGCGGATGCGTGTTCGTCAACGCCGCGGTGCGATCCGATCCGCGTTTGCCGTTCGGCGGCATCAAGGAGAGCGGCTACGGGCGCGAGCTCGCGAGCTACGGCATCAAGGAATTCGTCAACATCAAGAGCGTCTACGTCGCATGACGAAATGCGCCACAATGCGCGTCGCGGGGGAGCGTTCCGATGGTGACGGGTTCACGGGTCGCAGGGTGGATATTGGCGACAACCGCGCTGCTGTGCGCGATGCATGCAGGGGCCGCGGATCCCGCCAAGGTTTTGCGCGTTGCGCTGCCGCGCGCGGAAACGGGTTTCGACCCGGCGCAGGCGAGCGAGATTTATTCCGGTGCGGTCATCGCGGCGATCATGGAGCCGCTGCTGACGTTCGATTATCTCGCGCGACCGGCCAAGCTGGCGCCGCTGACTGCGGAGGCGCTTCCGGCGGTCGCGGACTCGGGCAAGCGCTATACGTTCAAGCTGAAGAAGGGCATCTATTTCGCCGGCGACCCCGCATTCAAGGGCAAGCGCCGCGAGCTCACCGCCGGTGATTACGTCTACGCGATCAAGCGGCTCGTCGATCCGAAGAACCGCTCACCCAACGCGTTCTACGTCGAGGGCAAGATCGTCGGCCTCGATGCGCTCGCCGCCAAGGCGAAGCAAAACGGCGATCGATTCGATTACGGCGCGCGTGTCGCCGGTCTCGAGGCGCCGGATCGCTACACGCTGCGCATCACGCTGACACACAGCGACTATACGTTTACCCAGGTTCTCGCCCTGCCCGCGCTGTCCGCGGTGGCGCGCGAGGTCGTCGAGGCGTATCCGGGCGAGACGGCCGCGCACCCGGTCGGCACCGGGCCTTACGTGCTGAAGAAATGGGTGCCGGCGTCGAAAATGATTCTCGAGGCCAATCCCGGCTTTCGCGGATTCACGTGGGATTTCGATCCCGGTGACGATCCCGTCGACAAGGCGATCGCGGCGCGGATGCGCGGCCGGAAGATGCCACAGATCGGTACGATCGACATCAGCGTCATGGAGGAGCCGCAGTCGAGCTGGCTTGCCTTTGAGCGCGGCGAGCTTGACGTGCTCAATCTGCCGAGCACCTTCGCGCCCGTGGCGCTGCCGCATGGCAAGCTCGCGCCCGATCTCGCGAAGAAAGGTGTGTATCTGTCGCGGATATTGTCGCCGGCGATCAATTACACGTCGTTCAACATGCGCGATCCCGTGATCGGTGGCTTCGCGAACGACAAGCTCGCACTGCGCCGCGCGATCGCGATGGCTTACGACGTGGATGCGGAAGTCGAGATCATTCGCAAGGGGCAGGCAGCGCCGCTGTCGATGGTGATACCGCCCGGCGTCGCGGGCTACGAGTCACGCTATCGCAGCAACATCAAGCACGACGTCGATGCCGCCAACCAGCTTCTCGACCGTTTCAACTACAGGAAAGGCTCCGACGGCTATCGGCAATTGCCCAATGGCAAGCCACTGGTCCTGACGTATGCGAGCCAGACGAATGCGACGGCGCGCGAATTCGACGAGCTCTGGACGAAGGCGATGAACGCGCTTCGCATCCATCTGCACATCGAAAAGGGCAAGTTCAGCGACCAGATTCGCGAGGCGATTGCGTGCAGGTACCAGATCTGGAGCTACGGGTGGATCGCCGACTACCCGGACGGCGACAACTTCATGCAACTGCTCTACGGCGGAAACATCGGGCAGAGCAACGTCTCCTGCTACCGGTCGCCGACGTACGACGCGCTCTATGAGAAATCGCGCCTGATGCCCGACTCGCCGGATCGCGACCATCTTTTCGAACAGATGACGCGACAGTTCGAGGCCGATACGCCGTGGCGCCTCGGCACGGCGACGTACCAGAACACGCTCGTGCAGCCACGGGTGATCGGCTACAAGGCGCATCCGGTGCTGCTGGCCGATTGGATCTACGTCGACATCGACACAACCCGCCATTGAAATGAAGTCGGAGTCGGAGGTGCCATTCGGGAACACGTCGAATCGCACTTCCGACACCGAGGGGCTCGCCCGATACGCGAATATTCGTGCGGGGCCGTTGCGACGAATGAGGCAAAATCACGGGCTCGAACCCATTGCGAAATCCGATCATGGCGCAAGCCGGCTACCTGCGACATCCAGCACTGCGTGACGATACGATGGTTTTCATTTGCGACGACGATCTCTGGCGCGTCGACGCGAACGGCGGCTTGGCGCGGCGCCTGACGGCGGGCCTGGGCGAGCCGTCGACACCGGCGTTGTCGCCGGACGGGAAGTGGATCGCGTTCGTCGGCCGTGACGAACAGCATCCCGAGGTCTACCTGATGTCGGCGGAAGGCGGCACCGCGCGCCGCATGACTTGGCTCGGGCCCGACGTGATGGTGCGCGGGTGGACGCCCGAGGGCCGCATCCTGTTCGTCACGACGTACGGACAACCGTTCTTCCGCAACTATCGCGCGTTCACGCTGCCCGTCGACGGCGGCATGCCGGAATTGATTCCGCTCGGCCAGATCAACCATCTGGCGTTCGGCCCCGGTGGTGCCAGGGTGATCGGGCGCAATACCGCCGACCCGGCGCGCTGGAAGCGTTATCGCGGCGGCACCGCGGGCTACCTGTGGATCGATGCGACGGGCAGCGGCCAATTCCGGCGCATGAGCGAACTCGCCGGCAACATCACGAGCCCGATGTGGATCGGCGAACGCGTTTTCTACCTGTCGGATGCCGAAGGTGTCGGCAATCTCTATTCGTGTCGCCCAGATGGCTCCAGCCTGAGACGGCACACCGACCACGACCACTTCTACGCGCGCCACGCGCAGACCGATGGACGACGCATCGTCTATCAGTGTGGTGCGGAAATCTGGCTGTTCGATCCGGCGACGGATGCCACTCGGCGATTGTCGATCGACGTGCCGTCGCATCGCACGCAGGCCGCGCGCAAGTTCGTCGACACCGCCGATAACCTGGCGGGCTTCGAACTTCACCCGGCCGGTCACAGTCTGGCGATCGAGGCGCGCGGCAAGCTTTTCACGTTCGCGCTGTGGGAAGGTGCGGTGCGCCAGCATGGCGTTCCCGACGGCGTTCGCTATCGCTACGGGCAATGGCTCGCGGATGGCGAGACGCTCGTCGCGATCAGCGACGAAACGCACGAGGAGCGACTGGTCGTTTTCCGCGGCGGCGAGATCAGGACGCTGCCCTGGGATCTCGGGCGTGTCGTCGCGATGCGTGCGGCACCGGTCGGCTTGAAGATCGCGATCACGAATCACCGGCACGAAGTGCTGGTCGCCGATCTCGAAGCGAATACGTACGACGTGATCGATCGCAGCGACAGTGGCCGCTCCGAGGATGTCGCATGGTCGCCGGATGGCGCGTGGCTTGCATACACGTTCTGGACCAGTCCCCGGCATTCGACCATCAAGCTCTTCGACGTCGCGAATGCGAAGAGCACGCTCGTCACCGATCCCGAATTCCGCGACTACAGCCCGGCGTTCGATCCGAGCGGCAGGTATCTGTACTTCCTGTCGCTGCGCACCTTCGACCCGGTCTACGACAACGTGAAGTTCGAGTTGAGTTTCCCACGTGCAGCGCGGCCGTATCTGATCGCGCTGAATGCCGCCGAGCGGCCGCCGTTCGAGCCTGAGCCGAAGGGCATGCAGGACGACGACCCGAAAGCAGCTCGCAATGCGAAGCCGGAACCGCCGGTTGCGCTGCACGTCGACCTCGAGGGCATCGCGCGAA
>JALYSS010000082.1 GCA_030854685.1 Pseudomonadota bacterium
AACCGACAGCGTGTTACGGGCGGCGCGCCACACGGCGGGGCTTTCGAGTACACCGGCCATCACCGTCGAATCGAACATGCCATGCGGCGCCAGCGCTTCCTGCGCGAGGCGGGCCATCGGCACGACGGCGAGCAGGGCGACAATCCCGAGCAGCGTGAGAAACGTGAGTCGCTCGCCACGCCGGGTAGGCATCCGCGGCATCGTAAGGCTTGCGGTCAACCGCCGAACAATTCGGCAAACCGTTTCTTGTTGCGCTCGTCCTGCTTCAGGAGCTCCGCGATGTCGACGGGCAGGAACTTCAAGGCCGCTGCATCAGGGAATCCCGCAGGCGGCTTGACGTCCTTGCGCGCCGGGAAATAGCCCTGCGAAGCGGCCACTTCCTGCCCTTCCTTCGAAAGCACGAAATCGACAAATGCGCGCGCCGCTGCAAGATTCCTGGTGCCGCGCAGAATCGCCGTAGGTTCCGTCACGATCGAAACGCCTTCCGCGGGAAAGACGAAGTCGACCGGTGAGCCCTTGGCCTTCGCATTCAACGCCATGAACTCGACGATGATCCCGTACATCTTTTGCCCGCCCGCGACCGCATTGAGGACCGCGCCATTGCCGCGCAGCGCGACGGCTCCATTCTTCGCGAGCTTCTCGTAGTAGTCGGGCCCGAGCGCCGGATCGGCACTTAACGCCGCCATGTGAATTGCAGCAGCACCGGAATAGAGAGGACTCGGAAGGACGACCTGACCCCGCGCTTCCGGCTTCAGGAGATCCGCCCAGGATCGGGGCTTCGCCGGTGCCTGCCGATTCACGATGATGCCGGTCGTGATCAGCTTCGTGCCGAAGTACGTCATGTCCTTGTCATAGGCATCCGGCGGCAGTTCCCGGACGTCGGCATCGGGATACGCCTGCAATTGACCGGCGGCCTTCAAACGCTGCATCGACAACGCATCGGCGATGAGCAGGACGTCCGCTCGCGGCTGGCCCGCGGCGATTTCGGCCATGAGTTTGCTCATCACTTCGGTCGTTCCCGACCGGAAAATCTCCACGTCGACGCCGGGGTTCTTCTTCCGAAACGCATCGACCGTTCGCTGCGCATCGCGATCGGGTTGCGACGTGTACAGCACCAGCTTGCCGACGGGTTGTGCGGACAGCGGGCCGGCAACCAGTGCGCCCGCGAGCACGGCGATCAGCAACGAAATGAGTCCCGGTTTCATCATGAGGCGATCACCCCTGCTCCATCGGAGCGTGCTTGACTGTCGGCTGATGCAATGCGAGCGCCTCGCGCCAGCGCGACGACACTTCGCTGACCCGTTGCGGGGGATCCGCGACCAGCGGGCGAGCGGTATGCCGCACGAGCCACCGGTCACGTCCCTCCGTAATGTATTCGACCGGGGATTTGCCGTCGACCCGCGCGAGAAACAGCGCCGGCAAAAGGCTCGCGATTCGGGATTCGATCTCGACCTGCGGCTCCCAGGTGACGCCGGCAAGATACGCTCCGGCAAACGCTTCGAAACAAGCGAGGTACGCATCCGATGACCGCGGCCGCGCGACGCATTTCAACAGGAAATGATTGAGGCAGAACGCGGCGTCGAACGCCGGGTCACCGTACCACGCGCATTCGGCATCGAGCAGGACCGGGCCGCGCGGTCCGAGCAGGATGTTCTTCGGACTCACATCGCCGTGCACCAGCGCGCGGTGCGTAGCCGCGGTGCGCTCTGAAAGTCCGCGTAGCCGCGCTTCGAGGTCAGGATGGCGAACGGCGGTTGCGAGCAGATACGGATCGAGCCGGATCGCGTGAAAGATCGCATCCGTCTGAAAGCGTCGCGCGACGTCGGCGTTGCCGGCGCTCGCGGCATGCAGGCGCGAGACGATCGTTGCCACCTGCGCGGCCGTTGGCGATTCGGCAACGCCATCGAGCAGCAACCGCTTCCATACCGGATACCGGTGAGGATCCAGAAAACTCATTGCAAAAATACCCTGCGCGGGATCGCTCGCAATCGGCTCGGGCACCGCGTCGGGGCAGTGCTCGGCGGCGAAATTGATCCATGCCCATTCGTACGCGTTCCGTTCGATGGGCGCGTTCCATTGCTGCGCGACCTTGAGTTGTGGCAATGCGCGTTTGATGCAAAGCGATCGGCCTCGCAGGTCGATGCGCCAGATGTCCGAGGAAACGCCGCCCGCCAACGCTGTCCAGACCTCGCCGTCACCGCGCTGCACGAGCCCCTGCTCGCGCAGGAACTCACGCAGTTGCCGGTCGGGCTCCCTGATTGCGTTCATCGCGAACGTTTGGACGCGAGTGCGGACGCACCGGCAAATGGCGCGCGCGAGTGCTCCTCGATGCGCAGCAACTGGTTGTACTTCGCGACGGTGCTCGACGTCCGCAGCGAGCCGATTTTGATCTGGCCGGCTGCGGCGCCAACCGCGATGTCGGACATGAACGCGTCCTCGGTTTCGCCGGAGCGCGCGGATACGATCGTCGCGTAACCCGCGGCCTTCGCCTGCGCGATCACGTCGAGCGTGCCGGTGAGCGTGCCGTTCTGATTCGCCTTGACCAGCACGCCATTGGCGATGTGTTCCTGCACGCCACGCGCGACGCGCTCGCGATTCGTCGTGAACAGGTCGTCGCCGACGAGTTGCACGTTGCGCCCGAGACGCTCGGTGAGCCGCTGCCACCCGGACCAATCCTCTTCTGCGAGACCATCCTCCACCGACACCAGCGGAAAGTCGCGCGCCCAGCCCTCGATCAGGTCGATCATCGCGTCGGTGTCGAGCACGCGGTTCTCGCGCGCCAGGCGGTAGCGTCCGTCCGGTTGCATCAACGTCGTGGCCGCGACGTCGATCGCGATCGCCATGTCGTCGCCGGGTTCGAGGCCGGCTCGTTCGATCGATTCGACCATCAGCTGAAGCGCGGCGCGGCCCGATTCGCATCCCGGGCTCAAGCCGCCCTCGTCGGCGAGGAGCGTCGGCAAGCCGTGCTCGCGCGATATTTCGATCGCCGCCGAGCGAACGCGTGCAATCAGGTGGATCGCCTCGTCGATGGACGATGCGCGCATGGGCACGACGAGGAAGTCCTGCACATCCATGTCGCCGCCCGCGTGCAGGCCACCGCTCAGGATGTTGGTCATGGGCAGCGGAAGCATCGGCTGGGCGTTCGTGAGATCCGCAATGCGCCCGTAAAGCGCCTGTCGACGCGACGCTGCCACCGCGCGACATGTGGCCAGCGAGACGCCAAGCGTCGCATTCGCGCCGAGGCGCTGCAACCGTGGCGTGCCGTCGAGTTCACGCAGGCGATCGTCCACGCTGCGCTGAGCGGCGCCGTCCATCCCATCGAGCGCCCGCGCGATCTCACCATTGACGTTGGCCACCGCCTTGAGAACTCCGAGTCCGACATAACGCCGGGCATCGCCATCGCGCAGTTCGTGCGCTTCGGCCGCACCGGTCGATGCCCCGGAGGGCACGCTTGCACGGCCGAAGCTGCCGTCGCCAAGCGTCGCGTCGACCTCGACCGTCGGTCGTCCACGTGAATCGAGGATCTGGCGTGCGTGCAGCGTGCGGATCGCCGTCGATTTCATTGCGGTCCACCAGGCGCCACGGAATGATCCGCGAGGTGATCGTCGCGTTGCAGTAGGATGCGCAGCGATTGCGCGATCAATGGGTCACTCATCCCGCCTGAGATCGGGAAAGTCTTCCTCGAAATATTCGTTTTGCGAGCGCTCGCCGCGCTGCCGCCGCTCAGCTTCGGCTTTGCGCAACTCGACGCGGCGTATCTTGCCGGATAGCGTCTTCGGTAATTCAATCACGAATTCGATCCGCCGCACGCGCTTGTACGGTGCAAGCTGCTTCCGCGCGAACGCAAGGATGTTCTCGGCCAGCTCGCGGCTCGGCACGCTTCCGCTCGACACCGTGATGAACGCCTTGGGTATCGCGAGCCGCATGGGGTCCGGACTTGGAACCACCGCGACTTCGGTGACGAACTCGTGCTCGAGGAGAATGCTTTCGAGCTCGAACGGGCTGATTCGGTAATCGGACGCCTTGAAAACATCGTCCGCGCGTCCGACGAACGTCACGTAGCCGTCGGCGTCGCGCACGGCGGTGTCGCCCGTATGGTAACAACCATCGCGCATCGCTTGTGCAGTCGCCTGAGGACTGTCCTCGTAGCCACGCATCAGCCCAAGCGGCCGCGCGTCGAGATCGAGACACACTTCACCGTCCGGGCCCTCGCGGCCTTCCACGTCGAGCAGCGTCACGCGATATCCGGGCAGCGGCCGCCCCATCGAGCCGGGCTTGACACGCTGGCCTGGCGAATTGCCGAGCAACGCGGTGGTCTCGGTCTGGCCGTAGCCGTCGCGCAGCGTGATGCCCCACGCGTCGCGCACCTGATCGATGATCTCCGGATTGAGCGGTTCGCCGGCACCCACAAGTTCGCGGATCTTCAGCCGACCGCGATAGGCCGCGAGGTCTTCCTGGATCAACAGGCGCCAGACGGTCGGTGGTGCGCAAAGCGTCGTGACGCCGTAACGCTCGGCCGCGGCGAGCAGACGTGCGGCGTTGAACCGTGCCGCGTTGTAGATGAATACGCACGCGCCCGCATTCCATGGCGCGAATACGCAGCTCCACGAATGCTTGGCCCAACCTGGCGACGAGATGTTGAGATGCACGTCGCCCGGTTGCAACCCGATCCAGTACATTGTCGACAGATGCCCGACCGGATAGCTCTCGTGCGTATGCAATACGAGTTTCGGCTTCGACGTCGTGCCGGACGTGAAATAGAGCAACAACGGATCGCTCGCCTGCGTCGGTGCGTCGGGAGTGAACTCGAGCGGGCACGCATCCGCCGCGTCGTGACTGATCCAGCCGGGTTGAGCGGAGCCCACGCAGATTCGCGTGTAGTCGCCTTCCACGTCGGCGAACTTTTGCGTGTGCGCACCGGCGGCGACAACGTGCCGCACGCGGCCGCGGTCGATGCGATCGCGCAGATCCCCGGGCGTCAGCAGCGCCGTCGCCGGAATCACGACCGCACCGAGCTTCATCGCCGCCAGCATCGTCTCCCACAGCGCGAGCTCGTTACCGAGCATCAGGAGGATGCGGTCACCGCGCCGCACACCGAGGACGCGTAAATGATTGGCTACCTGCGACGAGCGCTCCGACATCTGCCTGAACGAGCGTTGGTGCTCGCTGCCGTCATCCCCGACGATCCACAGCGCCGGCTGGTCATTGCCGCGCGCCATCGGATCGAAATGATCGAGTGCCCAGTTGAACTCGGAAAGCACGGGCCAGCGGAAGTCGCGTACGGCGGTATCGTAATCGGTGCGGTGCGCGAGCAGGAAGTCGCGTGTCGCGATGAAGGCGTCGTGGGCGGCGTTCATTGAATGTTTCCGTCGGACGAACCATCAAAGGTTACCTGAATCGACGTTACAGTGATTCGGCAGGCGGCTACCAGCCTTGCGATCGCCCGACCCCGGGCGTAGCATCGATGTACGACTGTAAACAGGGGAGACCCGTCGTTGTCTTGACGGAAAGGAGTCCGCGATGTGTTACGAATTCGGCCGTTGGTTCGGGAAGGTGCGCGAGACGGAACTTCGCAAGGCGTGCGAGAAGGTGGATCCTGCGAAGCGCGCGTCCGCCGCGGCACCGCCGAGGGAGCCGGAATGCGCGCGCGAGGAAGTGAGAGAGCCTGAGAAGATGCCGGCGTGACCGGCGGCTACGGCATTTCGCTGAAAGCCCCGCGACGCGGGGCTTTTTGTCCTCGGCCCACCTATGCGGGCTCGTAGCGCCAAAACCTGGCCGCGCCGGTCGCCCGCGACGCGCGCTTCAATCTCCTTGCGGCCCGTCGATGAATTGGCTGAACGAACCGCCGAAGCGCTACGACGTCGTGACGATTCCGATCATCTGGGTCGCGATCGTTCTGTCGATACTCGTCCATCTCGCCGCGTGGTGGGCCTGGTTGCCACGGTTGCGGCTACTCGCAGCAGCTGAGCCGAGCACCACCAGCGCGCTGGCGGTACAACTCACGCCGCCTGCGAGCCAGGTCGCCAGTGCGGCCGCTGCAGCGCCGCCGCAGCCTGTGCAAGCTGAACCGCGCGCGGCCGTCCCAGTCGCGCGTGCAAGGCCGGTCC
>JALYSS010000088.1 GCA_030854685.1 Pseudomonadota bacterium
TGTCCCCCGCGAGTGCTTCAGTGGATCAGCACGACCGGGATGTGGCACAGGTGCAGTACGCGGGTCGTCACCGATCCCAGCGCCATATTGGCGAGCGCGGACATTCCGCGCGTTCCCATGTAGATCATGTCGGATCCCGATTGCGCCGACCGCTCCACGATGCTTTCCGCGACCTGGCCCGTACTCCGGTGCACCGTGTACGTGACGCCCGCCGCGTCGAACCGCTTGCGGCTCGGCGCGAGCATCGCGTCGCATTCGTCGTCGTAATACTTCCGGATCATCTCCTTGCTGACGAAAACACCCATGTTCGGAACCTTGGGCACCGGCAGATGTACGGCGACGAGATCGATCGCGGGCGCTTCCTTGTACCAGTTCAGCGTGTCGATCAGCTTCCGGGTCGCGCGCAACGCGCTCGGCGAGCTGTCCACGGGCAACAGTACTTTCAGCATGGCGGTTCCTTCTCGTTCGGACGGCGATTCGTCACGGGAAATTGTCGCAGATCGCGAGCGATCGCAGCCAGCTTGCGGAAAATCACGGAAAATCGCCCGATCGCTCGCGCCCGCGAGGCGACCCCATTCGTGACGGAGCAGCCATGTTCAAGAATATCCTCGTACCGACCGACGGTTCGAAGCTTTCACAGAAAGCGGTCAGGGAAGCGATTGCGATGGCGAACGTCATGAACGCGAGAATAACCGCGTTGCACATCTATCCGAAGTTTTCCGGCAGTCCGTACGGGACGTTCGGTCCGGCCGAAGACGTGCTCGAGGAAGCGCACGGGAACCAGGCGCGGGCGCAAGGCGCGCAACTGTTTGCAGCCATCCGCAAGCTCACCGACGCGGCAGGCGTTGTGCTCGAGCCGGTGCTCGTGGAGAGCAATGAAGTGTGGAAACAGGTGATCGCAACGGCAAAGAAGAAGAAATGCGACCTGATCTGCATGGCGTCGCACGGGCGTCGTGGTCTTTCCGGTGTATTGCTCGGCAGCGAGACACACAAGGTGCTGACCCATAGCGAGCTGCCGGTGCTGGTGATCCGCTGACGAGGTTGTCGTTCGATTCCGCGTTCGACAAGCGCACGCTCGCTCGTTATTCGCTTACGGTAGCGCGCGCGACCCGCGCGCCGGCGCCGGGAACCCAGCGTTCGGCGGGGTCATCGGCGGGCGCCGTCTTGACGTCGTCGCGTCGAACTCATCGGTTTTCCTGCTGACTGATTCACGGGGGAGCCCGCATTCTCGGCCGGATCGAAGCGGACTGCGCCTCGCAGCGCCCGGACGAAAAGTAATGAAAAACAACCGTTCCGATCTCGACGCCCTGTGGAATTCGGCCCCACGCGCCAACGAGACCTTCGACCACGCGGCTGTCACCCGTCTGCCCATGCCGGTGCAACGCTATCTTGCGCATGCGATCGCGCCCGGAACGCCGCTTGCCTACGCCGTTCGCCTGCGGATGCATGGCGCCATCAGGTTGAAGCGCTGGCGGCCGTTCAAGGCCGAGCAGGTGATAGTCCGGGACCGCGGCATGATCTGGCGCGCGAACGTCAAGATGTCCGGCATGACGATCCGGGGCTTCGACCGCTTTCTCGATGGTGCGGGCGCGATGCGATGGAAGCTTTGTGGCCTGCTCCCGATTATTCACGCATCCGGACCGGACATCACGCGATCGGCGGCCGGCCGTTTCGCCGCGGAAACGATCTGGTTGCCGTCGCTTTTGTGCGGCCGAGACGTATCGTGGAGCGCCGACGACCCTGCCGTCGCACATGCGCGTTTTGCAGTCGCTGGCCGTGCCGCCGATCTTGCGCTGACGCTGAGCCGGGGATCGCTGCAATCGGTCGCGCTGCCACGCTGGGGCAATCCTGAGGCGGCCGCTTCCACGAGGTCGATTTTGGCGCGGTTATCGAGCAGGAAGCCACCTTCGGCGGATACACGATTCCCGTGCGGATGCGGGTCGGCTGGTATTTCGGCACCGATCGTTTCGACACCGAGGGCAAGTTCCTTCACGCGACGATCGACGACGCCGTATTTCGATAGTCGCGCCGGCGTCCGTATCGCCCGTCCATCGTCTTCCGGCGCAGAGGCCGAACCGTGCAGCGGGACTGCGGCCCGAAACGATCGGCCGTCCGATCTCACGCCTCGCCGCGGCGGGCGGCGCCGGTTAAAGCCGCAGGACGCATTTGGCGTAGAGGTCGCCTAACATGCCTTCCGGATCGTAGCGTTGCTTCAGCGCGGTGTACGCCGGGCGATTGTAGATCGACCAGAACTCGACCTCGGTGAAGTACGAATCGGAGTACAGCGACTTGACGCCACCGACTTCACTTACCTTGCGCTCGACCTTGCGGTTGACGAAGCCCGCCGGACGCGCGGCGCGCGAGGGAACCGTGTCCCAGAAGCCGAAATTCACGGACAACGTGCTGCGCGCCAGCGGGTAGAGCGTCGCCTCCGCATTCGGGCGGGGCGCTGCGATCGGACAAATCCAGATCGGCAGGATGCCCACTTCCGCGTGGAGGAAGTCGAGGAATTCGGCCGCGCGCGCGATCGGAATGTCGACATCCTGGATCACGGATTCATTGTGTGCACCGCGCAACTGATTGAGCGTGCCGGTGACCCGCCACCGGGTATTCCAGCGCATGATCTTCTGGTACGTGATCGAGTTGAGGCGCTTGCGGCCGAGCAGCCGCCGCACGAGCGGATGCTGCGCGCCGACGTTCTTCGAGCACCAGAACCAGTCGGTGTCCCAACGCCACAGGTAGTCGCGCGTCGTCAGGTAATCGACGGGCTTGTCGCGCAGGGACCGATAGTAGATCTGGTCGTACGCATAGTCGCTCACGTACGGAGCATCGTCGACGAAACGTGCGCATGAGAGCACGAGATCGTCGCGCGCAAACGCGACGCCGTCGACGAAATCGACCCGGGCGTCGGCACAGCGTTCACCGAGGTCGGCGAAGAATGGATTCGCGTCGGCGTAACGCACATGGTCGACCCGAACGTGGCGCCTGACCGGAAGCGTTCGTGCGGTGAGCTTGAGCGCGTATCCGAGCGTGCCATACGAATTCGGAAACCCATGGAAGAGGTCGCGATGCTCGTTGTCCGCCGTACAGGCGACGA
>JALYSS010000090.1 GCA_030854685.1 Pseudomonadota bacterium
CACCGGGACCGCGCGCCCGTCGGCGCGGCCGTTGCGCAGGTGCCTCGCGTACTGTGCGACGCGCGCGACGCCGTGCGACGAAAGGCCCTGTGCTTCGGCATCGACAAGCGCGCTCGTGGTGATGCGCGCCATCGGTTCGGATGCGCCGGCGCGGGCGAGCGCCCGTTGCCCGATGTCGCGCAGTTCGGATACGGTAAACGTCGGCATTGGGGTATCAGCGCGACGGCATGAGCGCCGCCGCGACTTTCGACGCCACCAATTCGGACACGCGCCGGTTCGATTCGCGCGTCAAGCCGGCGACGTGCGGCGTCAATAGCACGTTGGGACAACCGGCGAACGGCGAGCCGCCCGGAAGCGGCTCGCGCTCGAACACGTCGAGCGCCGCGCCGCCGAGCTTGCGCGCGCGCAATGCCGCGACGAGCGCAGTCTCGTCGACGATGCCGCCGCGTGCCGTGTTGATCAGCACGGCGTCGGGTTTCATGGTCGCGATGCGCGCTGCATCCATCAGGTTGCGGGTCGCGGGAGTGAGCGGCACGTGCAGCGAAACGACGTCCGCTTCGGACAGGAGCCGGTCCAACGCAAGCGGCCGCGTTTCATCGTCGGTCCAGATCGGCGATGCCGGCGGGAACTGCGGATCGAAACCGATCGCGCGCATGCCGAGCGATCGCGCAAGCCTCCCGGTCAGGCGCCCGATACTTCCGAAGCCGACCAGACCGATCGTCGTGCCGGCCATCTCCCGGCCGTCCGACAGCGCCGCCCGCGGCCACTGGCCCGCAGCGACGTCGCTCGTTGCCTGGTAGGCGCCGCGAAGGAGCAACATCGCCGTCGCGATCACGAACTCGGCCACCGCGCGCGCATTCGCCCCGGTAGCCGGTATCACGTCGATGCCGCGCGCCGCGCAGGCCTTCATGTCGAGGTTGTCGAGACCCACGCCAAGGCGTCCGACGACCCGTAGCCTCGACGCGCTCGCCAGCAACGCCGCGTCGACCGACGTGCGGTTGCGCACGATCAGCGCATCCGCATCCGCCAGCGCCATTGCAAGATCGCCGGGCCGGTCGACGAGGTCCTTGTCGTAACAGACGTCGAAGCGCGTCGCGAGCTCCGCGACCGCCGCGTTGTCCATGAACTCGCTGATGACTATGCGCACGGGTTAAGATCCGATAAAAGGCCGGCACCCGCGCGGTCCGGATCAGGACGTGGCGAAGAGTTGATTCATGTCGGCGAACGCCTTAAACTCAAGCGCGTTGCCGAACGCCCCGATGTCCCCGCACAACCCGCGCCGGAATACTTGCAGCTCTGACCCCGATGTCCCCGCACCGTCGCCGGGACATGGGAATTCAGAGTTGTGCGGGAACATCGGGGTCCCCATCAGCTCTGCAGTCCCCATTTGCGCACCGTCCTGGCTTCGAGGACACGGAAGAAGACGTTCTCGACGATGAGTCCGATGACGATCACGGTAAAAAGACCCGCGAATACGTTCGGAATCTCGAGTTGGTTCTTGTTCTCGTAGATGAACCAGCCGAGCCCACCGGAGCCCGACGACACGCCGAACACGAGTTCCGCGGCGATCAGCGTGCGCCACGCGAACGCCCAGCCAATCTTGAGTCCGGTCAGGATGCTCGGGAACGCGGCGGGAATCAGGATCCGCGCGACGTACGGCAGCCCGCGCAGGCCGTAATTGCGGCCCACCATGCGCAACGTGTTCGACACCGCGAGAAAGCCGGAGTGCGTATTGAGCGCCACCGCCCACAGCACCGAGTGAATGATGACGAACACGATGCTGCCCGCGCCAAGCCCGAACCAGATCAGCGCGAGCGGCAACAGCGCGATTGCCGGCAGCGGATTGAACATCGACGTCAGGAGCTCGAGCAGATCGGTGCCGATCCGCGACGTGATCGCGACGATCGTCAATACCGCCGCGCACACGATTCCCGCCGCGTAACCCATCAGCAGCACGCGCAGCGACGTGATCGCCTTAGCGAAGAGGTCGCCGCCGAACAGGCCCTGGAAAAACGCCTCCAGCGTCGCCGAGAACGTCGGGAACAGCAGCGGGTTGTCGAGCTGACGCGCGTACACCTCCCAGATCACGGCGATCACGACGAGCAGCGCGGACTTGCGCACCGCGCCGATGTTCGTGATCCGCTCCCACGTCGACAGCGGCTTCTGGACGATGCCGAATGCGCTCGACGAAATCGGCTCACGCACGATTTCGGGCCGCGTCAGCGAAGCGGGGGAAGCGTTGTTCATGCGTGAATCCTTTCCGCCGCCGGCGCCTCGATCGCATCGGCGAACAGCATCGCATGGATGCGCTGCTCGAGCGCCGCGACGTCGCCGCCGACCGCGTCGAGCGGCAGGCTGTCGAGCTCGGCCTTCACCTGTCCCGGATGCGGCGACAACAGCAGGATTCGGCTGCCGATCTTGATCGCTTCGGGTATCGAGTGCGTGACGAACACCACGGTGAAGCGGGTGCCTTCCCACAGCGCGAGCAGTTCATCCTGCATTTTGCGCCGCGTAAGGGCATCGAGCGCGGCGAACGGCTCGTCCATCAGCAGGATGTCCGGCTCCATCGCCATGCCGCGCGCGATCGCCACGCGCTGCTTCATGCCGCCCGACAGCGTATGGGGAAAGCTGTCGGCGAACGGCGTGAGGTTGACCTTCGCGATGTACTCGAGCGCTTTTTCCTCCGCGGCTTTCCTGGGCATCCGACCGCTTGCCTGCAGCGGAAACATGACGTTTTCCTTGACTGTCCGCCACGGCAGCAGCTGGTCGAATTCCTGAAACACCATCATGCGGTCGGGGCCGGGGCGCGTCACCGCCTCGCCCTTCAAGCGGATTTCGCCTTCGATCGGCTTCATGTAGCCGCCGACGGCCTTGAGCAGCGTCGACTTGCCGCATCCGGACGGCCCGAGCAGGATGAAGCGATCCGAACGCTGCACGTCGAAGTCGACTCGATACGTCGCGGTGACGAGGTGATCCTTCGTCTTGTACTGCAGCGTCACGCCGCGCACGGCGAGCAGCGGCGCGTCGCTTGCAGGATTCCCCGACACTTGCGGCCGCATTGGCCAATACGGCCGCTGCGCTGCCCCGCGGGGGGGCGGGGCAGCACTTTGGGGCGGCCCTGCAGCACTCATGTGATTGCCGTTTGCCAGGGGAGCCGGCCAAGGTCGACATTGCCACCGGTCACGATGATTCCGACGCGTTCACCCGCGACGTCGAGTGTACGCTCGAGCAGGCATGCGAGCGGCACCGACGACGACGGCTCGACGACCTGCTTCATGCGCTCGAAGACCATCCGCATGGCGCGAAGGATACCCGCTTCGCTGCAGGTGCCAAAGTCGCTGACGTGCGCTCGCAACGCGAAGAGCGTGCGCGCCGACAGCGTCGTTCGCAGTCCATCCGCGATCGTCGTCGTGGCGGGAAGCGGCTGCAACGTGCCGCACGCGAAGCTTCGCGCGGCATCGTCGGCGTTGGCGGGCTCGGCGCCCAGCGCGCGGATGCCCGGACGCAACGACGTCGCGGCGATCGCCGTGCCCGACAACAGGCCGCCACCCCCGCACGGCGCGATGATCGCATCCAGATCATCGACTGCTTCGAGCAATTCGACCGCCGCGGTGCCCTGGCCCGCGATGACGCGCGGATCGTCGAACGGATGGATCAGCGTCGCGCCGCTGGTGCGGGCGACGTCGTCGCAGGCGGCCTCGCGTGCTGCGAGCGTCGGTGCGCAGAGCCGAACGGTTGCGCCGAAGCGCCGCACGTTCGCCTGCTTCACCGCGGGCGCGTTCTCGGGCATCACCACCCACGCCGGGATTCCCCGGCGGCGCGCGGCGTATGCGATGGCGGCGCCGTGATTGCCCGACGAATGCGTGACGACGCCGCGCCGCGCCGCGGCATCGTCGAGCGAGAACACCGCGTTGCAGGCGCCGCGCGCCTTGAACGCACCGACCTTCTGCAGGTGCTCGCACTTGAAGAACAGCGATGCGCCGACCTCGTCATCGATTGCCTTGCACGTCATCACCGGGGTCCGGTGGATGAACGGCGCGATGCGGGTGTGCGCGTCGCGGATGGCCGCCAGGTCCGGAAGCTCGAGTGCGCCGCCGGCTGCCGCCATCAGCTTCCCGGCAGGTTGTGGGCGTTCGGGAAGAACATTTCCTTCCACGAGTCGGGTTTCGCCTTGATGGAGCCGATCTTGTACATGAAATCGACGTATTTCATCACGTTGTTCGGCGTCGTCGTGTACTTGATCGCCGGGTCGTTCAGCATCTTCAGGATGTTGTCGAGGCTGTCCTTGTCCTTCGATACCCGCAGATAGGTCTGCGCGGCGGCGCGCTTGTCGTGATTGATCATCGTCGTCGCCTCGTCGAGCGCCGCGACGAACGCCGCGTAGACCTTGGGATTCTCGTCGTGGAACTTGGAGGTCGTCCATACGACGTTGAACGTCGCAGGACCACCCAGCACGTCGTACGAGCTGAATACCTTGTGCATGCCCTTGTGCGCGAGCTCCTGGTACTGGAACGGCGGCGAGCCGAGATGCGCGGTGATCTCGGTGCCCGACAGGAGCGCCGTCTCCGCGTCCGGATGCGACATCGAGACCGTGAGATGATCGAGCTTGCTCTGCTGGCCCGCGCCGAACGCCTTTTCGGCCGCCATCTGGAGCGTCACCGCCTGGATCGACACCTTGACCGCCGGCAGCGCGATCTTGTCGTTGTCGGTGAAGTCCTTGAGCGTCTTGACCTTCGGATTGTTGGTCACGAGAAACAGCGGCATCGAATTGATCGCCGAGACGGCCTTGACGTCGAGGTTGCCGCGCGTCTTCGCCCACAGCGTCGTGAACGGTCCCACGCCACCGGAGGCAAACTGCAGGTTGCCGGACAGCAGCGCGTCGTTCATCACGGCCCCGCTCGCGAACTTGGACCAGTCGACCGTGACGTCGATGCCCGTGGCCTTCGCGTGCTTCTCGATCAGCTTCCGGTCCTCCATGATCATCAGCGGCAGATAACTGATGCCGTACTGGCGCGACACGTGGATCTCGCTCATCTCCGCGTGCGCCGCGGGCAGGATCGCGCACGACAGGGCGGCGACGGCGGCGGTCAATCCGAACTTCGTCTTGCTGAGGGCTCGCTTGCTGGCTGCCATTGTCGTGTCGTCCTCGCTGGTTGTATGAAACGTCATGCGCTTTCGTACAGGCGCGTCAGCACGACTTCGCGGTGGCCGAGCGCCTCCGCGGCGGTGAGGCGGCCGTTCACAGTGCGGAACATCATGTCGATCAGCTTGTCGCCCGCCTGGTCCATCGTCATCTCGCGCTGCAAAAGCCCGGTGGTATCGACGTCGACGTGCTCGCTCATCGTGCGAACGGTGCGCGGATTCGCGCAGATCTTGATCACTGGCAGGATCGGATTGCCGATGACGTTCCCCTGTCCGGTGGGAAAGAAGTGAACAACGTAGCCGGCGGCCGCGCACAGCGTCACCATTTCCGCGGCCGCGGACGAACTGTCCATGAACCACAATCCCGCATGCGTCGGCGTTTCGGCCTTGTCGAGAACGCCGTCGACCACGCACTTCCGTCCGATCTTCTGGATATTGCCGAGCGCTTTTTCCTCGATCGTCGTGAGGCCGCCGGCTATATTGCCCTTCGTCGGCTGCGAATCGGAAAGATCGCTCGTCTTGTGGCGCTGGATGACGTCCTGGTAGCGGTCGAACATCCGCATGAAGTCGGCGCGGACCTTGTCATCGCGACAGCGCTCCGCGACGATCTGCTCGCCGCCGGTCAATTCAGTCGTCTCGCCGAAGACCAGCGTGCAGCCGGCCGCGTACAGCTTGTCGAACGCGTCGCCGACGGTCGGATTCGAGGCGCAGCCCGACGTCGTGTCCGATTCGCCGCATTTCGTCGAGACCCACAGGTCCGACACCGGGCATTCGGTGCGTGTGCGCTCGCTCGCCCATTGCACGTATTCCTTCGCGACTTTCGACGCGCGCATGATCGTGTCGTGGTCGCCGTGCAATTCGATGCCGAAGCCCTGCACCGGTTTCCCGGTCGCCGCGATGCCGTCGACGAGCTTTTTCGTCCATTGCTCCTCGATGCCGATGACGACGACCGCGGCGACGTTGGGGTTGCTGCCGGTGCCGATCAACGTGCGGAAGTGCAGGTCGAGGTCGGCGCCGAACTGCAGGCGCCCATACGGATGCGCGATCGCGATCGTTCCCTTGATGTTGTTCGCGACGGCCTCGGCCGCGGCGTTCGACAGGTCGTCGACTGGCAGGATGATGACGTGGTTACGCACGCCGACGCGGCCGTTCTCGCGGCGGTAACCCAGGAACGTTTGCTTCATTGTCTTTTACTCGAAGATGGGTCGGAGCGGCGGGCGAGCGCGGCTTGCTACCACCGCTTGGTCTTGATGTTGTGGACGTGCGCGTGCTCGCCCTTGCGGATCGGCTGCACGACCTTGCCGATGTCCACGCCGTACTTGATGACGGTATCGCCGACGGACATGTCTTTCAGCGCCACCTTGTGGCCGATCGGAATGTCCTGGCGGCACTCGAGTTCGATGGTGCGGTCTTCGTCGAGAATCAAGCCGGTGAGTTTCGTTCCGGCGCGGATGCCTTCAACGACGACGACGGCGACGCCGTCGTCGGGGTCGTGCAATACGCAATGGATCACGGAAGTTCCTGGCAGTGGAAGCGCCGGTTCCGGCGCCTTCGGATAACCGGATCGTAGTGATCCGATCGCGGCGAGTCAACTATATCATTCAGATCATTTGCATAATTTTTACGCAGCCCCCAGACTCGCTGCGCACGTGCTTCGGTGCGGACATGACAACGATCAACGACACGACGGCGCGCGGGCTTCCGCTCGACGTGCCGCTGTACAAGGATGTGAAGCGCCGGCTTACGGATGCGCTCACGCGCGGCGAATGGAAGCCGGGAGCCGCGATCCCCGCCGAGCGGCGGCTTTCCGAGCGCTTCCGCATCAGCGTCGGCACCGTGCGCAAGGCGATCGACGAGCTCGTCGCCGAAAACATCCTGATCCGCCAGCAGGGACGCGGGACCTTCGTCGAGAGCCACGACCGCGAACGCGAGGTGTTCTATTTCTTTCACGTCGTGCCGGAGAACGGTCCGAAACAATACCCCGAAGTGCGGATGCAGACGTTCGCGCGTGCGAAGGCCGATCGCGTGGTCGCCGAAGCGCTGGCGATCGAACCGGGCGACGCGGTTTTCCGGATTCGAAACGTGCTGTGCCTCGATGGCCTCCCGATCATCGTCGATGATATTGCGCTGCCGGCGTCGCGCTTCGCCGGGCTCACCGAGCGGCAGTTCGGCGATCGCCGGTCCACGATCTACAACCTGTATCAGGAAGCGTTCGCGATCTCGGTCGTCAAGACGCGGGAACGCGTGCGCGCTGCCCTCGCGGATGACGCCACGGCGGCGCTGCTCGACGTGGCGAGTGCGATAGCGCTCCTGCAGATTCGCCGCGTCGCGCTTACCTATCGCGACGCGCCCGTCGAATATCGCGTCTCGCTCGTCAACGCGGCGCACCACGAGTACCGGGCGGAGATCGGCGAAGCCGACCCACCCGGCCGTCGCTCATCCACGCAGGCATCGGCACGCACGGGATTACGTCACCAGAACTCGAACGACGCCTGCACGACAGGCGCGAACGTTCGTCGGTGCGCGGGACACGGTCCGTGCAAGTCGAGTGCGGCCAGGTGCTCGGGCGTTCCATACCCCTTGTGGCGCGCGAATCCGTACAGCGGGTACTCGCGGTCGAGCACGACCAGCATCGCGTCGCGCGTCGTCTTCGCGATGATCGAAGCGGCGCAGATCGCCGGCACGTCGCGGTCGCCTTTCACGATCGCAAAGGCGCGGCAGGTGAGTTGCGGGCAATGATCGCCGTCGATCAACGCTTCGATCGGCTGTACTGCGAGCGCCTCGACGGCGCGGCGCATCGCGAGCAGCGTTGCGCGAAGGATATTGAGCGCGTCGATTTCGCCGACGTCGCTCGCCGCGACCGCCCACGCGATCGCCTTCGCGCGAATCTCGGCCGCGACGTGCGTGCGCTGCTCGGGCGTCATCACCTTCGAGTCTCGAAGCCCGCGCACCTTGCGCGAGGGATCGAGGATCACCGCGGCAGCGACGACCGGCCCCGCCAGGGGACCGCGCCCCGCTTCATCGATGCCAGCTACGAGCACCATTGCCTCCCACTGATTGGTCGAGCTCGGCCAGCACCGCGTCGGCTGCGAGCGCGCCGGTGTCGACGGCGAGCGCTTCGCCCATTTGCCCAAACACCGTTTCGATGCGCCTGCGCGTCACCGTATCGTCGAAAAGATTCAATGCGGCCTGCGCAAGATTGCCCGGTGTCGCGTCATCCTGCAAGAGCTCCGGCACGACGAAGCGCCCGGCCAGCACGTTCGGCAGGCCGACCCACGGCACCAGCAACTTGCGCCGGACGATGCGCGCCGTGAACGCACTGACGCGATAGAAGATCACGTGCGGACAGCGCGCCAGCGCCGCCTCGAGCGTCGCGGTGCCGGATGCGACGAGTGCGACGTCGGCTGCGCGCAGCGCATTGCCGGCGTGGCCGTAGAGTACGGTCAGCGGCAGCGCGTCGTGGCCGCCGCGATGCTGCGCTTCGAGAAACGCATCGCGCGTCGTCCGCGACACCAGCGGTACGATGAATCGTGCGTCCGGCCGCGCTTCGACAATGCGTGCCGCCGCATCGAGCACGAGACCCCCATGCATTTCGATTTCGCAGAGGCGGCTGCCGGGCAGCAGCGCGAAGAGCGGCGTCGCGGGCTTTTGCTGCAGCGTCTCGCGCATCGCGCGCCGCGTGCCAGTCCCCGCCGCCGCCCGCGCAAGCGGATGGCCGACATAGCTGACGGCGATGCCGGCCGCCTCGTAGAGCGGCGGCTCGAAGGGAAACAGCGCAAGCATGCGGTCGACCGCGCGGCCGATCGACTGCAACCGTTCGCGCCGCCAGGCCCAGACCGACGGGCTTACGAAATGGACGGTGCGGATTCGCTTCCGCTTGAGCCGCCGCTCGAGCCCGAGATTGAAATCCGGCGCATCGACGCCGACGAACACCGGAATACGCGCCGCAATGAAGCGACGCGCGATGTCCCGGCGGAGTGCTGCGAGCGCTGGCAGGTGCGCGACGACTTCCGAAAAGCCGCGCACGGCGAGCTGCTCGAGCGGCGCCCAGATCTCGCACCCGGCAGCTTCCATCCCGGGTCCCGCGATGCCGGCGAAGCGCACCGCCGGACGACGGCGGCGCACCGCGTGAATCAGCGCGGCGCCGAGCGCATCCCCGGAGGCTTCGCCGGCGACGATGCCGATCGTGACCGACGGCATCACCGCACGATGCCGCGTCCACTTGCGGACAGGAACGTCACGAGCGGCGCAAGCAGCGGCGCCTCGGCCGCGGCCTTTGCGAGTGCTGCGCGCGCGTCGCCGAGCGACAAGCCCATCCTGTACAGCGTC
>JALYSS010000061.1 GCA_030854685.1 Pseudomonadota bacterium
GCCTTAAGCGGCGCGGCATTGCGAAATCTGGCGGCACGGAAGGTCGTTGTCGACGTGCTGCCAAACCCCATGTGCAGACAAGCCGCTACGACCGGTTGCGACCGGATCGTCGAAGTCGATAGGAAACTGTGGGCCGCACGGGCGAAGCGCGCTGCGGAAAAGAATGCTGAGGCGGTAGCCGCCGCGTCCAGACAACGGCGACGCAGTGAGCGCACCCGGATGCTCTTTCGATCGATCGTCGACACGCAATTTCGTTTTACCGGCACGGTCCCGCATCGCTCAGAGCCGTGCCGGATTCCCGCAGACAAGTGGCGCTTTCGCAAGCGTTGGCTGTCGGCGCATCTCGCGGCGCGCGTGTTCGACTCCTTTTGCCCGACACGGTGCAACTTTTTTCATGCTCGGCGTGATCAGCGCGTAGCGCGGACATCTCACCCGTAGCCTGACGCTGCGCACTTCTGCGCAGCGTCCGATCTGTGACGCCGTTCGGATGGACGGGTTAGCGAAGTAATCGGCCCGATGCCGCAAACCGCCCGAAGATCACTCAAAACCTGCATTGGGAAAGTGTGGATCCTGCGCTGTCGTTTGCTCAAGGTCGGCGCGGTCATCATCAGGAACACGCGGAGCATTCGCTTCTTTCTTGCCAGCGCCTTTCCGCACCAGCAAGCGTTCCTCATCGCCGCGCAGCGCTTCGCCTCCGGATACACGCCGCCGAGTGCCGTCCCCGTGCGCGATGACATCAACGGTTTGGCATGTAACGCCGCCCGCAGTTTCTGAACACTTACCGGAGTTGCCAGGTTTCCCAATCTCCTGTCCCTCACCGCTTCTTGCGTCTGTCTTGAACCAAGGCCTCTTTCCTTCATCGGCATTACCCGACTTCGTCGGTACTACGGGCCTCTCCGCCACCCTATCGCGCCCGGCCTGTCGCTCGCGGGCATCCGGTTGGTTTCGCGCTCGACCACGCGACGGGCTTCCCGTGTTGCGTCAGTCTCCCTCTTCCGTGCATGCTGTCGCCATTACCCCGGCGGAACCACTGCGTGCACATTTCGCTCGTTTCCCCAGTAATGTCAGCCTTCCCCGTATTTCAGCCGGGTCAGCTTCCGCATTACCCTTTTCGAGGCCTGCTCAGCGTTCACTCACGTTACGGCCTGCACGTTCGCCGAGTCACTTACATGACCCTTTACACCGGAGGCTTCAACTGCTTCGTTTCCTCCACGATTGCTCCAGTTGCTACCGGCCGGAGCGATAATTGCCGGGTGGGATTCGCACCCACTGAGAGACTGCGCCTTTGCACGGCGCACTGAAATATGCGGGCTAACGCGCTCAGTCCTCGCCCACGTCGAGAAGCATCTTGCCGCGCGTGGCGCGTGTCTCGATCCGTGTATGCGCTTCGGCCGCCCGCGCAAGCGGCACCACAGCATCGATGGTCACACGCAGCGTTCCTTGGGCGACCGCGGCGAAGAGGTCATCCGCGCGCGCGCGCAATTCTGCGGCGTCATGCAGATAATCGGCGAGATGCGGCCGCGTAAAGAATATCGAACCCGCCTCTGCGAGCTCGAGCGGCGCGATCGTATCGACCGGACCCGAGCTCGCGCCGAACAGAATGCAGGTCCCTCGCCGACGCAACGCGTGGATGCTGCGATGGATCGTGTCGCGGCCCACGGAATCGTAGACGACACCTACACCGCGACCGCCAGTCAAGGCCATCACCACAGGTTGGAAATCGACATCACGATAGCGGATTATGTGATCGGCGCCGAGTGCGCGTGCGATGGCTTCCTTGTCTTCGCTGCCGACGGTGGCGATCACCGTTGCACCGCGTGCTTTGGCGAGCTGGATCAGCAGTTGACCTACGCCACCCGCGCCGGCGTGCACGAGGCAGGTGTCGCCGGGCTGCAATGGAAATGCGGAATGCGTCAGGTAATGCGCGGTCGACCCCTGCAGCATCAGCGCGCAGCCGACGTTGAACGTGATCGCATCGGGGAGGCGCACGAGCCTCCACGCCGGCACGACGGCAAAGGATGCGTACGATCCGCGACTGATGCACCATGCGACGCGCATCCCAGGCTTCAGGTCATCGACGCCTTCGCCCACCGCGTCGATGACCCCCGCGCCCTCCATGCCGGGAACCATCGGCAACGGCGTGCGGTAGGTTTCCGACCTTGCATACGAGCCGTTGCGCATGTAGACGTCGATGTAGTTGACGCCCGCGAGCGCAACCCGCACTCGCGCTTCGCCACGTTCGGGCTGGGGCATTGGCACATCGCGCAGCACCAGCACGTCGGGTCCGCCGAAGCGCTCGATGATGGCGGCGCGCATTGCCGATTTTCCGGGTGTGTCCATTGTTGTTGGCTGGCTCGTTTTCTCGTGTTCAATCCGGGAGCAGAGTCGCAAGCGGCTCCGACATTTCGTATACGCTGCGAATGGCGAGTTCGCGGTCGAAACTGACACCCTCGCGCGCCGCACGCTCGCGCAGGCCGTCGGCGTGGATTTCGAGCACGTCGCGCGGCAGCGGCAAGTCGCCGGGATCGAAGATCCGCAGGTAGCCGCGTGCGTCGCGTGCGGGCATCACGCGACTCTTCACATGACGGTTGGGCGACCACGGTACGTCGAGGACGCCGGCTTCGAACGCGCGCACACTGCCGACGGCGACGTCGCCGTCGCCCATTTCCAGCACCTTGTCAAGGATCGCGCGTACTTCGCGGCCGATCAGCGCCTTCTCCGCCTCATATTCAGGCAGCCCAGTGAGGCGGATTCCGCGTGCGAGGTAGATTGCCATTCGCGTGATCCGCAACCCTTCCGCGTTCGCCTGCGCCGTGGGAATGCCGAATGCCTCGTGCGTCGTCTTCGTCGTGATGCTAGTCGCTCCACCGATCGCAGCCAGCGTACCGCCGTAGCTTACGAGTGTCGCACACTGCGCATCGTCCTGGGGCCACGCACCCATCCAGTGCAGCGACGTAATCGGCGTGAACACGTCGCGATAACCCTTGCGCGCGAGATACTCCTGCGCGAGCGCCTCGCACGCGGCGATTGCGGCCGCGTCCTGCACGAGATGGAGCGTCTGCGCGAGCTCGAGACCGTAGTGTCGTACGCCCTGCGCCGCTGCCAGCAGGCAATCGAGGATCGCGATCGCGATCGCGATGCAGGGCGGGATGTTGGTACCCGTCAGGAAACCCGGTTGTCGCCGGTGCAGTTCGACACCGTTCTCGGCGTAATACGCGGTGAGGCGGTCGAGATACTGGTAGTTGCGGATGCCATCGGCGATCGACAACTCCTTGATGTACGACGTCGTATACGCGATGCCGGAGCCCAGGTAGCCGGTGTAGCCCGCGGCAAAGCCGATTTCCGCAGTGAGCTTGGGCATCGACGTGCCGGTCAGCAGGATAGTAGGCTTGTCGACAGACGCGTTCAGCTCACGTCCGGCCGCGAGCCCGTAGTTGACGATTGGAAAGCCGTTCAGCAGCGAGCGCCCGAGGCGCTCGGACTCTTCGACTCCTTTTTGCGCGGCGGCGAACTGCTCGTTTCGCGTGTAGCTGTCGGTCGTCGTCGGTACGATGTCGGCGAGACCGTCGCGGTCGAGTGCCTGCATCAGCGCCTTCTGCATCGCCAGCGTTGCGAAACCGCCGCGCGGCTGCGTCAGGCATCGCCGCTCAGCGTGCGCGCGCCGCATCGCGACGGCGAGCTGCTTGTGCTGCGGAAGTGCGCGCTGGAATGCCACCGCCGCGTCGAAATCGACCTCCGCACCCGTTGGCCAGCGCGCGAGATTTACGCTGCGCATCGAGGCGAATTCGTCGGCCGGGATAGGCGCTTCCGACAATGCCGGCGCAAGCGCGCCCGCGGCGGCAATATCATTCACGATGATGCTCCTTACTCATAATAGGCGAGGTGCGCGCTCGCGATATCGAACGCCGCCTCGGGCGCGACGCCCGCCAGCAAGCCGGCTGCATACAGCAGGTATTCGCGGTCGATCGCCAGTCGCGGCGCCTTGGGGCGCAGCGACTGCGGCTCGTCGGCGCGGGCCGTGGCCACCGCGAGAATCGACGCCGGATCGCGTGCGTGGGTGAGCGCGCCACCGGTACCGATGATGAGTTTGACGTCGGACAAATCCTTGCCGCGCTGCAGGCCCACCGGTCCCTGCGAGGTATAGACCGTCTCGCAGGTGCCCGCATGGCGCGCCATCGCGATGCGGATCGCCGCGCTCACCAGCGCGGCGTCGAGCCTTGCATCCGCGTCGTCGCGCGGCAACCGGTCGACCTCGGCATGCAGCGCCGCCAGCGCGGCGTCGGTCGCATCGGCAGCAAGCCCCGAGTCGGCGGCGATCGCCGCGGTGCCCGCCGCGGCGGCAATGCCCGTCGCGTTGTGGCGCATGCCGAGATCGCCTTCGACCGTGCGCTTGGCGTAGGGCTCGGCCAAGCCGTAGCGAATGACGCCGGGTTGCGTCGGTTCGCCACTGCCGATCGAATGCACGTCGGTGGTTGCGCCCCCAGGATCGACGACGACCAGCGGGCCGTACCCCCCGCGTTGCGGCAGGCCGTCGGCGAGCAAGCGCGCACCTTCGAGCACCGCAGCGGGCGTGGGCATCAGCACCTCGTCGAAGCGCGAGCTCGCGCGCTCGATGCCCTTGGCGGCGACGATGCGCCGCATGAAGATGTCGCGGATCGCCGCGCGTGCGGGCTCGGTGTCGATGACGTCGAGCCCCGGCAGCACGTTCGCGGTCGCGATTGCGGACTTGCCAGACGCCGCGATCGTCGCGACCGCTTCGTCGACGGCCTCGCGGTTGCACGCGACGATCACCGGGCATTGCAGCGCGCTGGCGGCCAGCGCTTTCGCGTTGTGTAGCGCGACGGCGGCGTTGCCGCCGTCGGTGCCGCCGCACAGCAGCAGGATATCGGGCGTATGCTTGATGATGCGTGCGACGTCGCCGGCGGTCAGCCGATACGCGAAGCTGCCGACGAGGCGTGCGCCCGCGCCCAATGCCGCCTGCCGCGCGGCTTCGGCGGTGAGCTCGCGGACAAGGCCCACGGTCACCATCTTGAGCCCGCCGGCCGCGCTGCTACATGCGAGACGGTGCGCGAAGCACGGCATTCCGCCGAGTGTGCGCGACAATGCCGCTAGCGCGGCGTCCAGCCCAACGTTGACGTCGGTGGTGACCGTCGACGGTGCCTGCGCGCTGGCTGCGATCCGGCGCGTCGACAAATCGAGCGCGCGCAGCTTCGTGTATGTGCTGCCAAAGTCAATGAGCAGCGCGAGGCTCATGGCGGCGCGCCTGCTGCGGCGCGCGCAGCGAAGTCGGCCGCGAGTGCCGCGAGGGCATCGTCGACACGCGTGCCCGGCGCAAACGCGCGGTCGAACCCCATGTCGAGGAAGCATCGCTCCGTCTCGCCCCAAGCCCTTTTGCCGACGACCAGGTTGCCGCCAACGTACAGCAGGATGTCATCGAGGCCCGCTTCGATGCACCGGTCGCGAAAGCCGCGACAGTCGAGCTCGCCCTGACCATACAGCGACGATATCAGGATCGCGTCCGCGGCTGTCTCGATGGCTGCCTTGATGAAGTCGCCGGCAGGCGTCAGCGCACCGAGCGAAACTACACGATAGCCCGCTTCTTCGAGCGCCATCGACAGGATGCGGTTGCCAACGATGTGCGTATCGGAGCCGATCACGCCAGTGACCAGCGTGTAGCGCCTTGCGCGTGCCGGTGCCTTCGCGCCGCTCATGTGCGCGTGGTATCCGGGCATACGTGCAATTGCCGCCGATGCGCGGACCTGTCCACCGTATAGCTGGCCACCGCGTGTGCGTCGAGCACCGGGCGCGCAGTTGCTTCCAGTACGATGTGACCGCTGTCGAAACGCAGCGGCGGGTCGAGCAGCATCCGCGGCGCCTTGCGAAATCCATTCATCTCCCCGGCATTGTCGAGGTGGCGCGCGGCGACGCAGGCTTCCATCCAGCACGACACGTCGCAGGCGACTCCGTTGCCAAGAATCGGACGCATGCCCAGTGCACGGATGCGCGAAATCGCCGCAACAAGTGCGTCAAGGCTGACGAATTTCATCAGCTTTACCTTGATAAAGCTGCACGCCTGCTCGTGTGCTGCGCGCTCGATGTCCGCCATGCCGTAGATCGATTCGTCGAGCATCAGCGGCAGCCCGGTGTGCGCCGCAGCGGTGGACGCGGCACGATGCGCGACCCAATCGCCGGCGGGGCAGGGCTGCTCGAACAACTCGATGCCCGCGGGGTCCACGCCGGCGATGAAGGCGGCGGCGGCAGGGGCGACATAGCCCTGGTTGGCGTCCACCCGTATCGCCGCGCGCCCGGCGACCACGCGCTGTATCAGCGCGACGCGCGCAAGGTCGTCGGCGACATCGAAGCCGACCTTCACCTTGATGGTGCGGCAACCTTCCGCGTGGAGCCGGGCGAACGCTTCGGTGAGCTCCGCTTCGTCCTCTCCTTGCAGCAGTCCCAGGATCGGAACGCGCACAGGTGCGTCGGTCGCGAGTAGCGGGTGTCCGCACAGCATGTCGAGCGCGGTGCGAAAGGCGGTCGCGATGAATGGCGCGTGCGTCGCCTGCCCGTCGATACGCTGCGCGTATGTGTCGCCATCGAGGCCGACGAGCGTGCGCGCGAGTTCGCGCGCACGCGGCCAGCTATCGGCGAGCGTTTCGTCGGTATAGCCGGTCAAAAGCGTGGCCTCGCCGAAACCGCGCCGCCCGTCGGTCGCGGTCAGTTCGACGATGATCGTGTCGTAGTGATCGACCGGCCCAAACGCCAGCCGATACGGTGTCGTGAGCGGCACCGAAAGCAGGCGCACGTCGATGGCGCCGATCATCGCAGATCTCATTTGGCAGCGCGCAGCAGGAGGCCCACACCGCCGCACAGCACGATCCACAGCACGATGCGGCGGAACGAATCGCCCGACAGCCGGCGAAAAACAGCCAATCCCGCAAGGCTGCCCGCGATCGCGATCGGCAGACAGATCACCAGCGCCTTCACGGTGCGCTCATCGAAGCCCACGAAGCCAGCGAACACCAGCACGGTGAACACCTGGGTGTAGAAACCGTAGGATTGCAACAGCGCACGTTGCGTGGTCTTCGGCCAGCCGCGCAGCGCGACCCACAGACTGGGCAGCACTACGGACAAGCCGGCGACGCCACCCAGCACGCCGCCGACGACGCCGACGGCGGCGTCCGCCACGCGTCCGGGGAACGTTGCAATGCGCACCGCGGTGAGGTGCTTGCGCGACAGCGCGAAGACGCTGTAAGCGATCAACAGCACCGCGATGCCAGATCGTAGTGCGTTCTCGTCGAGCCGCGCGACCAGCAGCACGCCGATCGGCACCCCCAGCGTTGAGCCGACGGCGAACGGCAGCAGCCGCACGAGGCTGACTTCGCGCCGGATCATCGGTAGCGTGACCACGTTGAGCACCAGCGGACAGATGACGGCAAGCGGGACGACTTCAGCAGGAGGCAGCGCCTGCAGCCAGATCACCGATGCCGTCAGTGCGAATGCAAAACCGGATATCCCGAACACCAGCGAACCGGCAACGGTGCCGGCGACGAGGACCGCGGTATCGGCCGACATCTCAGTGCGCCGCCGCCAGATCGGCAGTCAACGCTGCAAGCGCATCGCCGGGCGGCGAATTCATGTATATAACCTAGCAACGATTATCGCGCAGCACGTAGCGAGGAGTCAACGGCACGGTCCCCCCATGCGCGTTGTATCATGTACATGAATTAAACAGCAGGGACCCGCCAAAATGGCCGCCACGCTGCCGCTGTACAAGAACGTTAAGCGCCAGCTGGCCGACGCGCTGCACCAGGGCACGTGGCGGCACGGGCAGATGCTGCCGCCGGAGCCCGCGCTCGCCATGCAATTCGGAATCAGCGTAGGCACCTTGCGCCGCGCGGTTGGCGAATTGGTTGCCGAGGGCATACTGGTGCGTCGGCAAGGTAGCGGCACGTTCGTCGCGAGTCACACACGCGACGTGATGTTGACGCGCTTTTTTTGCATCGTCGATCGCGAAGGCAATAAGCACTTTCCGGAGTCGCGCACGCTCGCGTTTCGGCGCTCGTATGCCGACGCCGCGAGTGCGGAAGCGCTGCGCATCCGCGTTGGCGCCCCGACGCTGCAGATCGAGGCGCTGCTGTCGCTCGACGGCACGCCAGTAATCCTCGACCGGATCCACCTGCCTGGCGCGCTGTTTCCGGATATGACAAAGGAAGTGTTCAGCGAGCGCGACACGACGGTCTATGCGCTGTACCAGTCGCGCTACGACATCACCGTAGTGCGCATCGAGGAATCGATCACCGCGGCTGTCGCCGATACGCGCGTGCGCATGCTGCTGCGCCTTCCCGACCCTGCGCCGGTTTTGCGCATCGCCCGCACCGCGTACTCGCATCGTGACGTCCCGGTCGACACCCGCGTGCGCTACGTGCGCACGACGCACCATCGTTACCTGAGCATGCTCGGACAACGCTAACCGCGCTGTGCGATGTTCTCACCCTCAGGCGAAGGCGCAAGCACGATGGCGTTGCCGCCCTTCAAGATGCACGGGACGACGTCGATGTCCACCGTCATGATGCCGTCCCACGCATGCTTCGCGCACGCTGGCGCTTCAGCAGCAAGTGACGCACGAGCGGATAGAACATCGCGAGCAGCGCGACGGTCATCAGCGTACCGCTTAGTCCTTCCCGAAAAAAAACCGTCCAGTCGTTGTGATAGCTCAGCATCGTTTGCATGTAGGCGTTTTCAGCGAGTGGCCCGAGGATCACTCCCAGGACCATCGGCGCGATTGGAAAGTTCAGCTTCTCGAACAGGTATCCGAGCACGCCGAACAGCGCGATCAACCAGACGTCGGAAACGCTGTTGCGATTGGCGTAGGCACCGACGATGCAGAACAGGACCACGATCGCCGACAATACCGCTTGCGGAATGCGCAGAACCTTGACGACCACCCGGATCCAGAAGAACCCGACTATGCACATACCGATCACACCGACGAATAGCGACGCCAAGATGGTATAGACCACTGTCTTCGACGCTGGGTCGGTGAACAGCATCGGCCCCGGTTGCACGCCATGCAGCAGGAACGCGGCGAGTATCACCGCGGTTGCACCGCTGCCAGGTATGCCAAGCGTCAAAAGCGGGATCATGTGCCCAGCGACCGACGCCGTGGAGCCGACCTGCGGCGCGACGATGCCCTCCGGCAGGCCGCTGCCGAGGCGTCCGCGACGAGAGCCATATTGTTTCTCCACGCCGTAGGAGATGAACGATGTGATCGTCGCGCCCGCACCTGGCACGATGCCCAACAGCGTTCCAAGCAGGCTGCTGCGCATGAACGTACCGCGGATCGACCACAATTCGGACGGCGCCGGAAATTCCGTCTTTACACGGGTCTCGACCGCGGGGGCACCGTGCAGCTTCAACCCGTGCCCCAGCCGGTTGAACACTTCGCCAAGTCCGTACATGCCAACCAAGACCATAACGTACGGAATCCCGTTCTCGAGGATCGGCGAGCCGAACGAGAAACGGTACGACCCGTAGATGGGATCGACGCCCACGGTTCCCACTAGCAAGCCGACGAACAGGCTGATGAACGAGTTGACGAGCGAGGTTCCCGCTAGTGCGACTACCGTGGTCAGCCCGAAGAACACCGCAGCGAAGTAGTCGGGCGGCCCGAACCTCAGCGCGATTCTGCTCATTGGCACTGCCAGCGCGACCATCACCGCCGACGAGAACAGTCCACCGACGAGCGCGGCCACCAGCGCCCAGCCGAGTGCCTTCGCGGGTTGCCCGGCCTGCGCCATCGCGTAACCATCCCATAGCAGTGGAACGTCCATCGGCTCGCCGGGGATCCGGTAAAGGATCGCTGTGAAGCACCCTGCATAGGTCCCAGACACGTAGATCGCAGTGAGCAGGATGATCGAAGGCTCGATGGACATTCGGTAGGTGAACGGCAGCGCGAGCACCACACCCATCACCAGGCCCAGTCCGGGCATGATCGACACCGCCATGCCGACCAAGAGCCCGATTACCAGCACCATGAAATTCTGGGCGATGAAAATGTGCACGAGCCCGATACTGAGGAAGTGCAACGTGTCCATCAAACGCCTTCAGTGAATCCCGAGAAGCCGCATGACCGCGACGGACAGCGTCAGAAACGGACCGCGGCCCAGTGGCAGCGAGACATAAACGAACTTCATGAAGATCAGCACGAAGCCGACGCATACCGCGAGCGACAGCGCGCTTGCGCGCAGCAGCCGCCGGTAGCCGCCGACGAACATTAGCGCCACCAGGTAGAAAAAGCTCGCGGCGAAGAACCCGATGATCTCGAACAGCAACAGATAGGCGAAGGTCAGGGCGATGCCGAACCACACCGGCGCGGCACGATGCGGCGACTCTTCCTCGACGGGGGCACCGACGGCAGCCTCGAGCGTCTGCGCAATTCCCTGCACCCCCTTCGTGTCGCGGCCGAGCGCGAGGCGTAGCACCTGCCACGCACACAGCAGCATCAGAAGGACGAGAACCATCCGTGGCCACGCATCGGGGCCGATGCGCCCGGCGACGCGCAGATAGTCGAAGTGCAGCGCGTCGTAGTAGAGGTATGCGCTTGCCGCCAGCATTGCCGCATAGGGAGCGATTCGGCCAGCCTTCGTGCTCGCAGCCATGCTATCCATCCCGAGCTAGCGCGCAATTCGCCCCGTCGCGAGGCGTGCTGCGAAGTTGTCCGGAACACCGGTAGCGCCGCGTTCGCGGTAGCGAGGGCCATCCCCGGACCGATTCGGATGCGTTGCCCGCATCGCCGCGCATGAAACTACGGGTTGAGCCCCTTGTGCGCCGACATCGCGGCGATACTGCGCGCCTTCTCAAGCCATTTTGCCATGTACTCGTTCGCATCTTTCGACGACAAATAGCTGTCGGGATCGGCGTACTGGCTCTCGAGATACTTCTTGTACTCAGGGTCGTTCGCGACCTTGCCCAGCGCATCGGAAAGCGTCTTGACGATGTTTGGATCCATCCCCGCCTTGACGATGACCGTCCGAAGCTGCGGCAGCGAAATGTCGACACCGGACTGTCCCGTGACGGGAACGCCCTTATACGGGCCGACGTCGAGCGGCTTCGGATAGAACAGGATCACCGGTCGCATTTGCTTGTTGTCGACATACGAGCGCACGTCGCCGGTCTGTTCGTAGAGTACGTCCGCATGGTCTCCGAGGATCGACGTGTAACGCTCGCCCGGCTTCGCGTACGGGACATTCTCAAAGTGGTAACCGAGGCTGCGGAAGTAGTTGATCGTGATGTCGTCCGGACTGCCGAAACCGGTCGTTGCCACCTTGAGCGTCTGGGTCTTGGCGGCGGCAAGCAACTCGTCCCAGTTCTTCCACGGCGCATCCTGCTTGACGAAAAATCCCGACGGCTGCTGGATCATGATCCCGAGCGACGTCAGTTGGCTGAGCTTGAAGCGTGGCTTCGCAGCAGCGAATAGCGCGTAGGTGTCGCCGGTCATGACTTCCATCGTGTAGCCGTCGGCAGGGGCATTCAGAAGCTTGCTGAGGCCCACTTGGCCGGTGGCGCCCGGAACGTTGACAACCGGCAGCGATACGCCAAGCATCGGCTCCATCAACTTGCCTGCCGTACGTCCCAGCAGGTCGGCACCGCCGCCAGGACCCCAGGGCACGATGAAGTCGATTGGACGCGACGGATATTTTTCCTGAGCAACTGCGATGTCGGTTGTCGCCAAACCCGACGCGCACAGTACCAGTGCAGTAACCAGCGTTGCTCGAACTCGTATGCTCGCACGCATGACAATTCTCCTCCTACGATTCACGGTCGCCCGAGCTGCATTCTGTGGCAGTCCCGGTCAATGAAAAACGGGCGCGTTCAACGGCACACCCGATCACCCTAATTCGACGTCAATTCATTTAAAAGCCATTTGCATGGCTGCGGTTCAGTTTAGGACCCGACGAGCGAGCGCGTCAAGGACAACTCCAAAGCTGCATTGCAGTCATGTACATCACTTCGCAACGGTTCCGCGGCTACGATTTCGCTCGATTCCGCACGATGAGCCAAATTGGAATTCCTCCACTTCACCGGACACTACGCTAACCCCCATAGGGTCGGAATGCCTACCGTAGCGGGGAAGTCCAGGCATCATGGGATGTGTCCGGGAACGTAGGGAAATTCCATTCTGGTCGTCGTCAACGGCGCCTTCATACTCGATAAGGCTATCCACTTTGCGTCCGTGCGAGCAACCGTTCCGCATTCCGCGACCAGACGAGCACTTTGTCCGCCTGCGAGATATGCGGATTGGACTCGAAGAGCTGAACGTCCTTGTACTTCATGCGACCGCCTGGATCGTCGTGAGGATAGTCGGTCGCAAACAGAAACTGCGATCCGCCGAACAAGGATATGGCGTTTGGCAGCTCTGGCTCTTCGGTCTCGATGGTAAAGTGAAGGTTGGTCTTGAAGTAGTGACTCGGCGCGAGCTTGTTCTTAGCCTTATACTCCTCGGCCGAGACGATGCGCTTGCCGCCGGTCAGCTTGCGATAATTGAAACGCGGCGCCGCGTCTTCGGACTCGTAATCGACCACCTCGTTGTTGAAAACGGAGTCCAGCTGCTCAACGAGCGGCTGTATAAAGCTAACGCCGGCCTCGGTAAAAACGAAGTTAAGCAACGGAAATTCGTCGAGAAGACCGCAAGTAATGAGCGAGACCAGGCTCATCTGCCCTTCCTGGGGGGCGAGCACATCCAGTCCGTTGAATTGGTAGTTGAGCAGATTCGTAATGCGATGGCCGTGCTGGATATTGTGCAGGAAGAGCGGCATGCCGAGCGCCTCGGCACGGGCGAAAAATGGCCACAGGTCTCTCCGGTTACCGAGAGGATCCGAGTAACAGTGTTCATGGACCGGAAAGACTTTGTCGAGAATTACCGCGCGAAAACCGTGACGACGCGCCCACTCCATTTCCGCGATAGCACCGTTGACGTCCTGCAACGCCACGAGTGCACCGCCGATTAGCCGATCCGGATGTCGCTTAAGAAGGTTCTCAATGGACAGATTCCATGAGTGCGCCATCGCGGTAGCCAGGCCGGCCTCCACGAGGTAGGAAAACATGGCCGACGTCAGCTGCGGGAACAGGAACTGCTTGTGTATGCCTAGCTTATCGTAGTCGGCGAGGCGTTCCTCGATGTAGTACGTGCCACGATATTGCGAACCCGTACCTGGGGGCGGCAGGGGCGTGGCACCCGGAACCGGAGTTGGCGCACCGGGAAACTGCACGCCGACGAGCAAACCCTTGGCATCCCATGTGAAGCGAGGACGCAGCGCCTCGAACTCGGCGCCGACATAGTCGTAGACATCGGGCGGGAGAAAGTGCGTATCGGCGTCGATGATCATGGGGCCCTTCTTGACGAAGTGATACATGTATCAAGGCGTGATACACGTTTCAATTATCTTGACACGGGGGGCGCCGTACGTAAATTGCATTGCATGCCCCACTGTCTTGGCGCAAGCGGAGCGTGTCAATGAGTTTGCGACACCTGGGTGTGTGAATTTAGTGAGTATTGGTTGATTTGCCTTATCGGATCGGCGTCCTTTTTGATGGGTGGATTGATCCAAGCGGCGGCCGGCAATTCAGGTGGTCGTGGCGCGACGCGTTTGAAGCGGTTCGGGTTGGCAAGGAAGGCAGCGTTGAGCGTGATGGCGCGCTGCCGGGTGAGCTCGGCGGCGCGGCCGTTTGCGCTGGCTCGATCGTCACCTTGGCGCAAGCACCTCGATGCCATTGGCCGGAGCAGGATGGACCGCGTTACGGACGTGAAGCTTGCCGAGGGTGTAACAAACGCCACGGTGAACCGTACCCTGGAAGTGTTGCGGGCGATCCTGCGCAAGTGCGTCAACGAGTGGGAATGGCTCGATCGTGCACCGACAGTCCGCATGCTGAAAGAACCGACACGTCGGGTGCGTTTCTTGATCCGCCAAGAGGCCCGAACGCTGCTGGCTGCGTTGCCCGACCACTTGGCCGACATGGCAGCGTTTAGCCTCGCAACCGGACTTCGGCGCGCGAACGTGACGGGGTTGCAGTGGACGCAGGTGGATTTGGTCCGACGGCTGGCGTGGATTCACCCAGATGAAGCCAAAGCCCGGCGAGCGATTTCGGTACCGCTGAACGCGGAAGCCGTATCGATCATCCGGCGATGGTTAGGGAAGCATCCGACACACTTGTTCAGCTTCCGCGGGAAGCCGATTCGCCAGGTCAGTACGAAGGCTTGGTATCAGGCGCTGAAAATGGCCGGCATTCAAGCGCTCCGCTGGCACGACCTCCGGCACACGTGGGCGAGTTGGCACGTGCAGGATGGAACACCACTGTTCGCCTTGCAGGAAATGGGCGGTTGGGAAAGTGCGGAGATGGTGCGACGGTATGCGCATCTATCCGCGGAGCACCTCGCGCCTTATGCGGATCGCTTGTGCAGTTTGCGGGTGGTGGAGAATCCAGTTGATGGCACGTTTTCGTCACACCCCACCAATGAAAAGGAGCTAGCCGTAGCTAACTCCTTGAATTAGTGGCGCGCCCGGCAGGATTCGAACCCACGACCCCCTGGTTCGTAGCCAGGTACTCTATCCAACTGAGCTACGGGCGCAAGAGCGCGATTTTATCACGTCGGTTGTGACGTCATCGGCCGCAGTTTGGTGTCGGGCGACGCATCCCATACACGTTCTACGTGCGCGGCACCACGGCGCGGCCGGGGGTACCGCATACGACGCGCTGATTGCGGCGACGGCGGCTTCCTGCGACGCCGAACTTGTGACCTGCGACCGACGTGCGCTCCCGGTTTACGAGCGCTACGGAATCCGTAGTTCAGGTTCTTCCCTAAGCTGAAGTTCCCCGGTGCGATGGTGCGTTTTTGAGTGTGCAAGCTTTGTGAATCAATGAGATGGGTCGTTCTTCGAGCGTCAATATGTAGGCATGTATTGGTGGTTGACATAGGTATGCAATCGGCG
>JALYSS010000121.1 GCA_030854685.1 Pseudomonadota bacterium
CGCCGGCCTGCCGTCCGACATGCTGGAGCGCCGGCCGGACGTACGCCAACTTGAAAAGGAGCTCGTCGCGGCCAGCCTGCGCATCGATCGCGCGCGTGCCGATTATTTCCCGTCGCTGTCGCTGACCGGCGCGTTCGGCACCGAATCCGGCGCGCTCTCCAACCTGTTCAGCGGTCCTTCGCTGATCGCGTCGCTGGCGGCGGGTCTCGTGCAACCGCTGATCGGACTGAAGGCGATCGAGGCGAACGTCGACGCACAGACCGCACGCCGCCAGGAGCTCGTCGTCAATTACGTGCAAACGGTGCAGTCCGCGTTCAAGGATACGCACGACGCGCTTGCGGCGAATCAGGCGGCGCGCGACGCGTTGGCCGCGGAGACGACGCGTCGGCAGAACCTGCAGCAAGCGTACGATTTGTCGGATCTTCGCTACAAGGCGGGGTATTCTCCGTATCTCGAAGTGCTCGACGCGCAGCGCCAATTGCTGCAGGCGCAGACGCAGCAGATTCTCGCCGCGCGGGATGTCCGGCTCGCCCTGGTCGATCTCGCGAAAGCGTTGGGCGGCGGTTGGGACTACGAGCACGCGGTCGAACCGCCGACGACGGCGGTGGCGAAGCCGCAGTAACACGACACGGGAAAGCGGATGAACACGGTCATGAACGTCATCGATACGCGTCTGCCCGAGCTCCTGCGCGAGTCGCGTGCATTGCTCGGCATGTTCGTCGGGACCGCCGCGCCGTCGCTGGTCGAGATGTGCGGCCACGCGGGTATCGATTTCGTGATCGTCGACAACGAGCATGGGTCCGCGGGCATCGAATCGACCGAACACATGCTGCGCGCGGCGCGTGCCAGCGGAATCATTCCCGTCGTGCGCACGGTCGAGTCCGACATCCTGCGGATGCTCGACATCGGCGCATCCGCGATCCAGGTACCGCAGGTGAATTCGGCCGAACAGGCGAGGCGCATCGTCGCGGAGGCCAAGTATCCGCCGCTCGGCACACGGGGCGCGGCATTTTCGACGCGCGCGGCCGGCTACGGCTTTTTCGGCGGCGACCGGCACGTCGCCGATTCAAACGCCGGCACGGCGGTGATCGTCATGACCGAGACGCGCACCGCGATCGAGCACCTCGACGAAATTCTGTCGGTGCCCGGCATCGACGCGGTGTTCTTCGGACCGAACGATCTGTCGTTTTCGTTCGGTCACCCGGCACAGCCGGGACACCCTGAAGTCGTCGCCGCGATCGAGCACGGCATTGCGCGCGCGCTGGCGCACGGCGTCGCTCCCGGTGTTCTCGCAGTGAGCCCGGACGACTTCCATCGCTGGCGCAGGAAGGGCTGCCGCTATCTGCCGATGGTTCTTTCAGCGCTGCTCGCGAACGTGCTGCGCACGACGGTCGCCGCGGCGCGCGAGACGAGCGCGTGAGCAAACGGGGTCCATTTACTGCAGCTGCGGCTTTTTCAGCAACGCGCTACGATCGACCGATTGCACGGTAAGTTCCTTCAACCGGCCTTCACGCGCGATCGTCAGCGGGATGTCCGCGCCGGCGGGGCCGCGTAGCCAGACGCTCCGATAGAAGTCGCCGAGCCCGCTCACGGGTGAGCCGGCGACGTCGCGCACGATGTCGCCCAGATGCACGCCCGCGCGTTCGGCGGGGCCATCGTCCGCCAGGCCCTGGATCGCGATGCCGTCGCTCGTTTCGGCCGTGTAAATGCCAAGCCACGGGCGAGGCGGTCGATTCACTCGGCCGAGCTTCAGCATGTCGTCGAGGATCGGGTCGATCAATTCGCTCGGGACGAACATGTTGCCCTTCACCGTTTCGTTGCCGTCGGCTTCCTGCACGAAGAGCGACCCGATGCCGATCAGCCGGCCGTTCGCGTCGAGCAGCGCCGCGCCGCTCCATTCGGGATGCGGTGGCGTCGTAAACAGCGCCTCGTCCAGCAGGTACTCCCAGTAACCGGCAAACTCCCGCCGCGCGAAAAGACGTGCGCGCAGCGCGTGGCCGCGCCCGCCGTTCCCGATGACATAAACGTCGTCGTCAACGTCGGCGGATTCAAGATTCGAGCGGGGGATCGAGGGTACGCCGAGCTTGCCGAGCGGCATCACGAGACCGAGACCGGTGACCGCGTCGTACGCAAGCGCGTGTCCGGGAACGACGTTGCCCGAATGGGTCGTGATCCAGATCGATTCCGCTTCGGTGATCAGGTAACCGATCGTCAGTACGAGTCCGTCGTCGATGACGACGCCATTGCCCATGCGTTCTGTTCCCAGCACCGATGCGGTGAACGCATCGTCGGCCACTTCCACGCGCATCGCGACGACCGCGTCGAGCGCCCGCGCGAGGTCGAAGGCGACGTCACTGCCCTTCGGTTGCATCTCGGCTGGAAACGTCCAATGCTGTTGATCGGCCATGACTCGTCGATTTCGAGACGGCGTTGCAGGGTCGGCCATATTACGCGAGTACCGCCGGCAGTCGGGCGGCTTGGCATCCGCGTCGGACGACCGTTCAGCGTCGCTGCTTTGCGTCCGAGAAACCGTCAGACGAGTCTCGCCGCCCGCGCGAGCACCGCGATGACCGCACCGTTGCTCACCAACATGATTCCCGACAGCCAGAGAAGGTTCTGCATCTGGCTCGCCTTCACTTCTGCCTTGATGTCCGCACGCACGAGTTCGAGCTTGGCGTCGAAAACTTCCATCCTCGCGTCCAGGCGATCCATCCTCGCGTCCAGGCGATCCATTCTCGCGTCGAAGCCGGCCATTCTCGCGTCGAAGCCGGCCATCCTCGCGTCGAAGCCGGTCATCTTCGCGTCGAAATGGCTCCTGGTGAGCAATTCCGCGCCTTCCTGCGCGACATCGACCGCGTCGGCGATCTCCTCCGCGGTGAAATTCGCGCTCTTGCCTGTGGATTTGAGCGCCCTCCGAAGCTTGTGCGTGTCTATGGCGACTGTCGACATCGTGAATTCGGTGGCAACGGAAAAAGTATATCCCTGCGCGCGCGTCGCCCCATGCGCGGGAGATCCTTCGAACCGAAGCGCCCTCCTCGTAGCGGATGTCCGATGATGTCGCGAACTGGCGACCACCGCCATCGGTCATTCAGCCGACGCTACATGCTGCGCCGATACTGACCGCCGACGTCGAAGAGCGCGTTCGTGATCTGCCCGAGCGAGCAGACGCGCACCGTTTTCATCAATTCCTCGAATACGTTGCCGTTGTCCATCACCGTCCGCTTGAGCCGCACCAGCGCCGCCGGCGCGTCGTCCACATGGCGCGCATGGAAATCGGCAAGGCGCGCGAGCTGCGATTCTTTCTCTTCCCCGGTCGAGCGCGCGAGTTCGAGTTTTTGCGGGACCGTGTCGCCGTGCGGATTGCGGAACACGTTCACGCCGACAATCGGGTAGCTGCCGTCGTGCTTCCTGTGCTCGTAATAGAGCGACTCTTCCTGGATCTTGCCGCGCTGATAGCCGGTTTCCATCGCGCCCAGTACGCCGCCGCGCTCCGACAGCGCCTCGAATTCCTTCAGCACCGCCTCCTCGACCAGCGCCGTCAACTCGTCGACGATGAACGAGCCCTGGTTGGGATTCTCGTTCTTGCCGAGTCCCCATTCGCGATTGATGATCATCTGGATCGCCATCGCGCGACGAACGCTCTCTTCGGTCGGCGTCGTGATCGCCTCGTCGTACGCGTTCGTGTGCAGCGAGTTCGTGTTGTCGTACGTTGAAATCAGCGCCTGGAGCGTGGTGCGGATGTCGTTGAAGGCGATTTCCTGCGCATGGAGCGAGCGTCCGCTGGTCTGCGAATGGAACTTGAGCTTCTGGCTGCGCTCGTTCGCGCCATAACGCTCGCGCATCGCGACGGCCCAGATCCGGCGCGCGACGCGGCCGATGACCGCATATTCCGGATCCATGCCGTAGCTGAAGAAGAACGACAGATTGGGTGCGAAATCGTCGATGTGCATCCCGCGCGCGAGATAGGCTTCGACGAACGTAAAGCCGTTCGCGAGCGTGAACGCGAGCTGCGAGATCGGATTCGCGCCGGCCTCGGCAATGTGGTAGCCGGAGATCGATACCGAATAGAAATTGCGAACGTTGTGATTGACGAAATACTGCTGGATGTCGCCCATCACCTTCAGGCTGAATTCCGTCGAGAAGATGCAGGTGTTCTGGCCCTGGTCCTCCTTCAGGATGTCGGCCTGCACCGTGCCCCGCACCGTGGAGAGCGTCCACCCGTGGATCTTGGCCGCTTCGTCCTCGGTCGGTTCGCGGTCGTTGTCGTGCGCGAACTTTTCAACCTGCTGGTCGATCGCGGTGTTCATGAACATCGCGAGGATCGTCGGAGCGGGGCCGTTGATCGTCATCGACACCGAGTTGTTCGCGGCGCAGAGGTCGAAGCCCGAGTACAACACCTTCATGTCCTCGAGCGTCGCGATGGAAACGCCCGAATTGCCAACCTTGCCGTAGATGTCCGGGCGCCGATCCGGGTCGTTGCCGTACAGCGTGACCGAGTCGAACGCCGTCGACAGCCGCTTGGCCGGAATGCCGTCCGCGAGCAGGTGAAAGCGCTTGTTCGTGCGGAAGGCGTCGCCCTCGCCGGCAAACATGCGCGTCGGGTCCTCGTTCTCGCGCTTGAACGCGAATACGCCGGCGGTGAACGGAAAACTGCCAGGCACATTCTCGGTCAGCTGCCAGCGCAGGACCTCGCCGTCGTCCTCGTAACGGGGCAGCGCCACCTTGCGCACTTTCGTGCCGGACAACGACGTCGTGGTGAGCGCCGTGCGAATCTCCCGGTCGCGAATCTTCACGACATA
>JALYSS010000141.1 GCA_030854685.1 Pseudomonadota bacterium
GTATTTCCCGACACGGCTTTGGCGAATCGCTTCGCTCGTTCGGGAAATACATCTCTGACCCCGATTTTCCGCCGCATCTCTGACCCCGATTTTCCGCCGTTCGCTGCGAATCGTCGCGTGCCCGCAGAGTCGGGATGCGGCACCGGGAGCACGAGGCGATGACGGTCGAATTGATGTTCAGGGATGACGCGTACCTCAAAGCCGCGACGGCGCGCGTCGTCGCGGTCCGCGAGCACGCCATCGAGCTCGACCGGACGATCTTCTACCCGCAAGGCGGAGGCCAGGTCGGCGACACCGGCATCCTGGCGCGCGAAAACGGCGAGCGAATCGGCGTGACGGACACGCGCAAGGGCGAAGCGCCGGACGGCGTGCTGCATGTCCTCCAGGACGGCGCGTCGCATCCCGGCGTCGGCGAAATGGTCACGCTCGAGATCGACTGGCCGCGTCGTTACGCGCTGATGCGCCTGCACACGGCGCTGCACGTCGTGTCGTGCGTCGTCGTGGCGCCCGTCACCGGCGGCAACATCGCGCCGGACAAGGCCCGGCTCGATTTCGACATCGACATGAACCTGCTCGATGCAGCGAGGATCGAGCGCGAGACGAACGCGCTCATCGCGCGCGCGATCGCAACGGAAACGGTGTGGATCACCGGCGAGGAGCTCGATGCGCGGCCGGAGCTGGTCAAGACGATGAGCGTGCAACCGCCGCGCGGCGCTGGTCGCGTGCGCCTGCTGCGGATTCCCGGCATCGATCTGCAGCCGTGCGGCGGCACGCACGTCGCCAATATCGCCGAGATCGGCGCCATTCGCGTGCTCAGGATTCGCAGCGAGGGACGGCGCAACCGGCGTGTCGAGATCGCGCTCGCCTGATCTCCGGACACCGATCTCACGCGAAGCGCTCGCGCAATTCGTCGAGGATCAGTCGTTGTCCCGTGACGATTTTTTGCCGCGCTTCGTCGAGCGTGAACCACGCAGCGCGGTCGATTTCGGGGAACGACTGCATCCGTTCGGAACGCGGCGGCCATTCGAGCGTGAAGGTGTTGCTGGTCACGGCCGCCGGGTTGAAGTCGCCCTCGACGGCGAACGGATGCACGGTCTTGCCGTGCGATTGCGCAATCGGGGTCAGCGGCGTCAATTCGCCGGTCAACGCGAGTCCCGTTTCCTCGGTGAATTCGCGCCTTGCGGCGCTCGCCGGCGCTTCTCCGGCGCAGAACTCGCCCTTCGGGATCGACCACGCGCCGGCGTCCTTTTTTGCCCAGAACGGACCGCCCGGATGGACCAGCAACACTTCGAGATCCGCGCCGCGGCGTCGGTACATCACCACGCCTGCGCTTTGCGTTCGCGCCATCGTGCCCGGGAGGTCGACTCGACGGCAGTACCATAGCGCGAAGGCGTTCGCAAGAGAAGCGGGGGCGACGCGCGCTTTTGCCCGTTCCGGCGCTGCGCGACAATGGTCGGGATACCCGGTCGAAGGAGGCATCGTGACGACGCTCTACGACTTCACCGTCGACGACATCGAAGGCCATCCGGTCACGCTCGACCGGTACAAGGGCAAGGCGCTGCTCGTCGTCAACACCGCGAGCAAGTGCGGATTCACGCCGCAATACAAGGGGCTCGAGGCGCTTTATCGCAAGTACCGGGAGCAGGGGCTCGAGGTTCTCGGCTTCCCCTGCAACCAGTTCGGCGCGCAGGAGCCGGGCAACGAGCAGGAAATCGCGACGTTCTGCGAGACGAATTACGACGTAACGTTCCCAATGTTCAGCAAGATCGACGTCAACGGTGCCGCGACGGCGCCGCTCTACCGCTACCTGAAGCACGAAAAGCCGGGGCTGCTCGGCACCGAGGCGATCAAGTGGAACTTCACGAAGTTCCTCGTCGATCGCAACGTCAAGGCCGTCGCGCGCTATGCGCCGATCGATACTCCCGAATCGCTCGAAGCGGACGTCGCGAAGGCGCTCTGATGCCCACCCGATCGTCCACGATGCGGCGCGCGGGCCTCGCGCTCGCCGCCTCGTTGCTCGTCGTGTTCGCTGCAGCCGCGGTCGCGCAATCCTCCGCGATGAAGACGTTGCGCGTCGCGTTCCCCGTCGCGGAAACCGGCTTCGATCCACAGGCGGCGGGCGACATCTACTCGAACTACGTCAATCGCGCGATCTCCGATCCGCTCTACCGCTACGACTACCTCGCACGCCCGTACCGGCTCGTTCCCAACACGGCGTCGAGCATGCCGGAGATCTCGGACGGCGGCAGGACGTGGACGATTCACGTTCGCAAG
>JALYSS010000169.1 GCA_030854685.1 Pseudomonadota bacterium
TTACGGCTCTGACCCCGATGTCCTGAATCGCGCCTCCCGCCAATGGAGACTCGCACCTACGACCTGCTCGTGATCGGCGGCGGCATCAACGGCACGGGGATCGCCCGCGACGCCGCGGGACGTGGACTCTCCGTTTTGCTCGTCGAGAAGGACGAGCTCGCCGCGCATACGTCGTCGCAGAGCACCAAGCTGATCCACGGCGGGCTGCGCTATCTCGAGCATTACGAATTCCGCCTCGTCGCCGAAGCGCTCGCCGAACGCGAGGTCCTGCTGCGCGCCGCGCCGCACCTCATCGTGCCGCTGCTCTTCGTCTTGCCGCACGAGCCGCACCTGCGTCCGGTGTGGATGATTCGCGCAGGACTTTTCCTGTACGACCATCTCGGCGGCCGGATGACGCTGCCGAGATCGTTCCGCGCGAATCTCGACAACACGCGCTACGGCGCCGGTCTGAAGCCGCGATTTCGCAACGGATTCGTTTATGCGGACGCGCGCGTCGACGATGCGCGGCTGGTTGTGTGCAACGCGATCGACGCCCGTGCGCGCGGCGCCGACATACGCGTGCGCACGGCGCTCGTGGGCGCCCATCGTGACGCCGGCTTGTGGCGGGCGACGCTGGCCGCACGCGACAGCGGCCGTACCGAGGTCAGCGCGCGCGCGCTGGTGAATGCCGCCGGCCCCTGGGTGCGCGACGTGCTGCAAAGCGTCAGCAGCGCACCGGTGGAGGCGCGCGTGCGGCACGTCAAGGGCAGCCACATCGTCGTGCCGCGCGTGCATGCGGAGGATCACGCGTACATCCTGCAAAACGCGGACAAGCGCATCGTCTTTGTCATTCCCTACCAGGATCGGTATTCGCTGATCGGCACCACCGACATTCCGGTCGACGAATACGAGCACCCGGCGATTGCGGCCGCGGAGACTGACTACCTGCTGGCACTCACCAACGCGTATCTTGAGCGGCCGCTCGCGCGCACCGACATCGTCTGGAGCTACAGCGGCGTGCGTCCGCTCTACGACGACGGATCGAGCGATCCGTCCGAGGTCACCCGCGACTATGTGCTGAAGATCGACGCGCAGGACGATCGACCGGCCAACGAGCGAGCGCCCATTTTGTCGATCTTCGGCGGCAAGATCACGACGTATCGAAAGCTCGCGGAAGCGGCGCTGGCCGAGCTGAAGCCGTTTTTCCCTGCGATGAAAGCTGGCTGGACGCACGATGCGCCGCTACCCGGCGGCAATCTGCCCAATGGCGATCGGGAAGCGTGGTGCGCCGAATTGTCGCGCCGCTATCCGGCGCTGCCGTACGAGCTGCTGCGCGCGCTCTCCCGTCGCCATGGAACGCGCGCGGTCACCGTGCTGGGCGACGCGCGAACGGTCGACGATCTCGGTGAAGACTTCGGGGCCGACCTCACCGAACGCGAGATCGTCTATCTGCGCGATGAGGAGTGGGCGCTGACCACGGAGGACGTCCTGTGGCGGCGCACCAAATGCGGATTGCCGATGACGGTGTCGCAACGCGCGCGGGTCGACACGTACCTGGCGGCCCGACCATCGAACGGGTCCCGTGGTCGCTCGCGTGGCGAGTGAACGGCAGGTGAAGGACGGCGCACCGCCGCGGCCGCTCGCCGAAATGCCGGATCACGTTCGTTGTGCGGTGCGCGGTATCTTCACCGACATCGACGACACGCTGACGAGTCACGGCAAGCTGACGGCGGAGGCATACGCTGCGCTGCAACGACTGCATGCGGCGGGGAAGATCGTCATTCCCGTTACCGGCCGCCCAGCGGGCTGGTGCGATCACATCGCGCGGATCTGGCCGGTCGACGCGGTGGTCGGTGAAAACGGCGCGTTCTACATGCGTTTCGACGCCGCGCGGCGGAAGCTCGTGCGGCGCTTCGTCGTGTCTGACGCCGTACGCGAAGCCCAGCGTGCGCGAATCGCAGCGATCGGCGCGAAGATCGTTGACGCAGTGCCCGGTAGCGCGCTCGCCTCGGATCAGCATTACCGCGAGACCGATCTGGCGATCGATTATTGCGAGGACGTGTCCCCGTTGCCCCGTGCGGACGTCGATCGAATCGTCGCCCTGATGCAGGCGCAGGGCATGACGGCCAAGGTGAGCTCGATCCACGTCAACGGATGGTTCGGCGCCTACGACAAGCTCGCGATGACGCGGATTCTGATGCGCGAGGTGTTCGCGCAGGATCTCGATGCCGTACGCGACGCGTTCGTGTTCGCCGGCGACTCGCCCAACGACGCGCCGATGTTCGCGTTCTTTCCCTGCGCGGTCGGCGTGGCCAACCTGCGCCGGTTCCTGGACCGCATTCCCACGCCGCCCACGTACATCACGACGCGCGAAGCCGGCGCCGGATTCGTCGAGCTGGTGGATTTTCTGCTGACTGATTGACTCGCAAGCGCGGCGCGATCGACGCCGCCGGGTGCCCGCCCCTCCCGGCCGCGAGCGCTATTTCGCGGCGGCCGCGAGCTTGGTCAGCTTCCCGAGGTCCACCGCCTTCAGCGCCGACGCGAGCGCGCCGTCGTCGACGCCCGATCCGTGCACGCTGATGCTGATGCGGTTTTCGATCAGCACGCTCGCCTCGCCATTCCTGGACTTGCGGTCGTACTGTTCGTGCACGAGCTGCCCGTCGACCTTGCGCGTGCGCTCGTAGCCGGTGTCGGTTTCCTTTTCCATATTCGGGTCGAAGCGTGTCGCGAGCCCCGCCAATCCCGACATCGAGCCGATGTCGGCAATTTCCAGCGTGATGTGCGCATTCGCGCCGTCGCCGTAATCGGCCGAGGCACTCGATCCCTGCAGGCCCATCGCGCCGCCGCTCTGGCCCGATGCATTGCTGCGCGGCATGCCCAGCAACGTTGCGGGGAGCAAATCCTTGAGTGCGTGGAAGTCGAGCGGCTGAACCTGCTTGCCGCCAGTCATCATCGAACCCACCGCCGCCATCGCCTTGTCGAGGTTCACTGCGTTGGCCGCTGCGGCGTCGGGATCCTTGCCCGCCGCCTTGGCGGTGCGCTGGGCGCGGTCGGCGTCCGCGCCCATCTTTTGCAACGTCGACAGCGCGCCGTTCACGCGGGCGGCGTCGGCGTCGGACTTGCCGCCCAACGCCTTCGACAGCGTCGCCGCGGCGCTGGCGGTGACGGCGGCGCGATCGGTGTCCGCGCTGCCGAGCATTCCGCTGCCGCGCGGCCCGAACGTGCCGATCGCCAATCCGCTGACCAGGCTGATCACGATCGACAGCACGATCGCGCAAATCACCACGACGACCGTGTAGCCCAGCGACTTGTCAGCCGGCGAGCGCATCAGCACCGGCAGGCCCAGATACATCAGGTACAAGGCATACAGTCCGATCAGCCCGGCGATGATTCCCAGTGCAGGAATGATGGTCAGCACCGCCGCGACCCACGCCGGCGTGAAGCTGTAGGCGGTGACCTTGAGCGCGCGCAGCGAATCCTTCTGTCCGCCGAACGTCGGCGCCAGCGCATTGACGATCCATGCGACGACGAACACGCCCACGAAGGTCAACACGAAGTGCAGGATGGCGGCGGCGAGCCCCGCGCCGATGCCGGTCCGGAGTGTTCCCAGCAGCGGAATGCTGACCCCGATCACCGTCCCGCCTATGAATGACGCAATCACGCCGATCGCGACGAGCGGCGCCACGTAGCGCAGGTAGATGTCGGACGGCGTCGTCGCTTCGCCGGCGATCACGGGCCATTCGGTTTTGGGCGTCAGCAGGATCGCCTTGACGCGATCGACGAGTCGGCTGATCAGCGTATTCGTCGAGCCAGCGGCTGCGGACGCTGCGCTCGCGGCATACGACGGCGTGGGCGGCGGCGCGCTCGCCGTATCCGCAGGCGCTGGCCGGCCCGTCGCAGCATCTCCCGATCCCGTGGCAGCGCTGGCCGCGCCGCAGTTTCCGCACACGTGGGCTCCTTCGGCAATCACCTGACCGCAGGTTGCGCAAAACATGTCCGTCCCTCCTATTGATGGTCCAGCCCGCGCCGGCCGGTCGGGCCAGTTCGCGCCGCGTTGTGCGACACGTGCCACCCCGGGGCAACGCACGCGTTCGACAGACGCGGTATCTTCCGCATCGGGTCGACGGTGATTGAATCCTACGGCATCGCGACGTCGACGTCGCGCTCGCGCGGCGGTATCTTCCGCATCAGGGCGACGGTGATCGAATCCCCACCAGCTTGACGGCAAGCGATCGAGCCAAGCAGCGAGGTCGTGGTAAGTAAGTGCCTGCTTCTGCGATAAAGCCCGCAGGCCTTGCGTCTACCCATCCGCCCGCGATGCGCACGCACCACTTCTGCCACCTTCCGTCGGCCGCCTCGTCGTTCGTCGGCTCGAAGGGAACGGTATTTGCAAGATGCGTCTTCCCCAGGCGCGTACTCGAACCTTTCGATCACCGGAACGACCGTCTTTGCCGATAGATAGGAGGCAGAAAACCATGATCCGCTACGGTTTCACGATTCGAACCCGCACGGGCCAGCGGATCGAAAGCGTCTCGATCATCGCCGGATCGCAGAACGACGCCGAGCGCCGCCTGCGCCAGATGTACGTCCAGTGCGACGTCCTGGAGTGCCGCGAGCGCTTGATACCGCGCCGCTTCGAGGCCGCCAACGTCGCCAACATGATCGACCTGATGGCGATCAGTCCGCCCACGATCCAGCATCACGGCTGACCGGGCTTCGTACGCCCTGCGTACGCCGCATTCCATCGCGAAGCGGATGGACGCGCTGGCGTATCATCGGCCGTCGTTGCCGCAGTTTCTTCCGTCTCGATGCCCTCCCCGCTCGACGTCGTCATACTCGCCGCCGGTCAAGGCAAGCGCATGCATTCGGCTTTGCCCAAGGCGTTGCACAAGCTCGCCGGTCGCGCGCTTGCCGCGCACGTCCTGACGGCTGCGCGCACGCTCGCGCCGCGTTCGGTCGCCGTCGTGACCGGTTACGGTGCCGATGCGGTGGAGCGCGAACTCGCCGCACCGGGGGTGATTTTCGTGCGCCAGGATCCGCCGCGCGGCACCGGCGACGCCGCGCGGGTGGCGCTCGAGGTCCTGCCCGCCGACGGCGTCACGCTCATCGGCTTGGGTGACGTCCCGCTCGTCGCGCCCGAGGCGCTGGCGAGCGTCGCCGAAATCGCGCAAGGCGGCAGCGTCGGGCTGTTGACCGCGCGCGTGCGCAATCCGTTGGGCCTCGGCCGCGTCATTCGCGGCGCAGATGGCAACGTGCAGGCAATCGTCGAGGAGCGCGACGCGACGCCGGACCAGCGTTCCATCAACGAAATCAACACGGGATTCATCGCCGCGCCGAGCGCATTGCTCAAGCGCTGGCTGACGCTTCTCACGCCGCATAACGCGCAGGGAGAATTCTATTTGACCGACGTCGTCGCGATGGCCGTCGCCGAAGGCGTGCCGGTCGGAGCGCATGTCGTGTCCGACGAGGTGTCGGTCCTGGGCGTGAACGACCGCGCGCAGCTCGCATCGCTCGAGCGCATCGTCCAGCGACGCCGCGCGATGACGCTGATGCTCGCCGGCACGACGATCATCGATCCGAATCGCATCGATATCCGCGGCGAGCTTGAATGCGGCCGCGATGTGACGATCGACGTCGGCTGCGTTTTCGAGGGAACGGTCACGATCGAAGACGGCGCGAGCATCGGTCCGTATTGCGTGCTCCGCGATGCCACCGTCGGCCCGGGCACGAGGATCGAAGCGTTCTCGCATTTTGATTCGGCGAATATCGGCCGCAATTGCCGTATCGGCCCCTATGCGCGATTGCGCCCCGGCACAAAGCTTGCTGACGACGTACACATCGGCAACTTCGTCGAGGTCAAGGCCAGCACGCTGGGCGCGGGATCGAAGGCCAACCACCTCGCCTACGTCGGTGACGCAATCGTGGGCAACCGCGTGAACTATGGCGCAGGGTCGATCACGGCGAATTACGACGGTGCGAACAAGCATCAGTCGATCATCGGCGACGATGTCCAGATTGGATCGAATTGCGTATTGATTGCACCGATCACGATCGGCGCCGGCGCGACGATCGGTGGCGGCAGCACGATCGTCAAGGAAGCGCCCGCCGGACAATTGACGCTCGCGCGTGCGGCGCAGGTATCGATCGCCCGCTGGAAGCGACCGCGCAAGAAGCAGCGGACCGGGTAACGGGGGCGCCAAAACATGTGCGGCATCGTTGGTGCAACATCGGATCGCAACGTCGTTCCCATTCTGCTCGAGGGCATTCGCCGGCTCGAATATCGCGGCTACGACTCGACCGGGCTTGCCGTCGTCAATGGCGGCGCGAGCCCGATCCTCGAGCGGCTCGTGTCCACCGCACGCGTGGCCGACCTGGCCGCGCAAGCCGACGCGCTGCATCTCAAGGCCACCACCGGCATTTCGCATACACGCTGGGCGACGCATGGCGCGCCGACGCCGGACAATGCGCATCCGCACCTGTCCGGCGGCGAGATCGCCGTCGTTCACAACGGGATCATCGAGAATTTCGAGGAGCTGCGCGACAAGCTTACGGCGGACGGCTACGTCTTTTGTACGCAAACGGACACCGAGGTCATCGCCCACCTCGTGCATTCGTATTGGCACCGTGAAGGCGGCGGCGACTTGCTCGCAGCGGTCCAGCACGCCATCGCCGAGTTCAAAGGCGCCTATGCGATCGCCGTGATCTCGACACGCGAGCGCGGACGTTTGATCGGCGCGCGGCAGGGGAGCCCCCTGCTCGTCGGCATCGGCGAGCACGATCATTTCCTTGCCTCGGACGCGTCCGCGCTGATGTCCGTCACGCGCCGCGTGGCGTATCTGGAGGAAGGCGACGTCGCCGACGTCCGGCGCGAGTCGTACGCGATTTTCGATGCGCGCGGCGAGCGAGTCGCGCGCACCGTCGTCGAAATCCAGGGCGGCTGCGACGCGGTCGAGCTCGGCCCGTATCGTCACTTCATGCAGAAGGAGATCTTCGAGCAGCCACGCGCCGTGGCGGATACGCTCGATGGCATTTCGTCGATTCATCCGTCGCTGTTCGGTCCGAACGCCGAGGTGATACTGCCGAAGGTCGACTCGGTGCTGATCCTCGCCTGCGGCACGAGCTACTACTCGAGCCTCGTGGCGAAACAATGGATCGAGACGCTCGCGAAGATACCTTGCACGGTCGAGATCGCGAGCGAATACCGTTATCGCGACAGCGTGCCGCACGCGAGCGCGCTCGTCCTGGTGGTGTCGCAATCGGGCGAAACGGCGGATACGCTGGCCGCGCTGAAGCACGCGAAGTCGCTCGGCCACGCGAATACGCTCGCCATCTGCAACGTGGCGACGAGCTCGATGGTCCGGCAGACCGAAATGGTGTTCCTGACGCGCGCCGGCACGGAGGTCGGCGTCGCGTCGACGAAAGCGTTCACGACGCAGCTCGCCGCGCAGTTCCTCCTGGCGCTGACGCTCGCCAAGGTTGGGGGCCATCTGGCGGCCGATGAGGAAGCCCGGTGCCTCGAGGCGCTCCGCCATATCCCGGCGGCGATCCAGGGGGCGCTGGCGCTCGAGCCGCATCTGATCGGCTGGGCGCAACAATTTGCGAAGAAGCAGCACGCGCTATTTCTGGGCCGCGGCCTGCACTACCCGATCGCGCTCGAGGGTGCGCTGAAGCTCAAGGAAATTTCATACATCCACGCGGAAGCGTATCCGGCGGGTGAGCTAAAGCATGGGCCGCTGGCGCTCGTGGACGCGCAAATGCCTGTCGTCGCGATCGCCCCCAACGACGCGCTGCTCGAAAAGCTCAAGTCCAACCTGCAGGAAGTGCGTGCGCGCGGCGGTGAACTGTACGTCGTCGCCGATCTCGACAGCCATCTGACGCCCGGTGATGGCATCCACTTGATCCGCATCGCCGAGCATCGCGGCCTGCTGTCGCCGATCGTGCACGTCGTGCCGCTGCAACTGCTCGCGTATCACACGGCCGTGCTGCGCGGGACGGATGTCGACAAGCCGCGGAATCTGGCGAAAAGCGTGACGGTGGAGTGAGTTACAGGACCGACTTCACTGCTGATCGAGGGAAATAAAGTCTGTCGATCAGAAATAACGTCTCTCGGTCTTGATCGCTGTCGACGGTTCCTCTCGATTTTTTGCCAGACTAGAAGTGATGAACGTGCGGCAGTACGCGGGCCGGGGGCGCAACGGCTTCCACGACAGGCCATCCGATCAGGTCGAAGGCACTGCCAAATAAAACCCAAACGAGCCCGTCGCG
>JALYSS010000182.1 GCA_030854685.1 Pseudomonadota bacterium
TGGCCATAGGAAAGGCTGCCGGCAGGAAGATGCGCGACGTGATTTAACCGGAAACGCTCGATCATCGCGTCCGCGCGACGGCCGAGGCCCGCATCGGGCTTCGCGAACAGCCGACCGGGCAGCGTCCCTTTGAACTCCTGCGCGGCGACGATGAGATTGTCGCGTACCGATAGCTTGACGAACACCTGCAGCGTCTGGAACGTGCGACCAACGCCACGCCGCGCCAGTTCGAGCGGCGACATGCCGGTGATGTCCTCGCCGCAGAATTCGACCGAGCCGGACGACGGCTTGATCTGCCCGAGAATGCTGTTGAAGAGCGTCGTCTTGCCCGACCCGTTCGGCCCGATCACGCCGACGATCTCGCCGGACCCAAGCGAGAACGTCACGCCGTCGACGGCCTTGATCGCGCCGTACCACTTGTGAATGCCCTTGACCTCCAGGAGGCTCGGCCGGTCGGTCATCGGGTCGTCATCCTGTGCGCGATGCGCTCGGGAATCGAGAGGATGCCGCCGGGCAGCCAGATCATCAACGCGACCACCGCAAAACCGAACACCGCGAGATACCAGCTCTGCATGAAGCGCAGCCATTCCGGCAGCAGCACGATGATGATCGTGCCGATGACAGGGCCGAAGAACCGGCCCGAGCCGCCGACGATGATGGCAAGCAGCATCATCAGCGACGCCGAAAAATGAAACGGCGCCGGCTCGACAAACTGCACGAGCACAGCGAAGAAAACGCCGGCGACTCCCGCGCAGGCGGCGCCGATCGCGAACGCGAGCAGTGTGTAGGCGGTGATGTTGATGCCGAGGCTTTCCGCGCGAATCGGGTTGTCCCGCAATGCGGCGAACGCGCGTCCCCAGGGTGATCGCAACAGCCAACCGAGCAGCGCGATCAGCAGTAGCGTAAAGAACAACGTGAACCAGAAGAACGGCAGCACGCCGTCGAGGGAATAGCCGAACAGCGTGGGACGCGGAATGCCGGAAATGCCGTAGGTGCCACCGGTGAGCTTTTCTTCATTGCGCATAACGAGGTACACGAGAATGTTGAACCCCAACGTTGCGAACGCAAGGTAGTGGTGCTGCACCCGAAGTGCCGGAAAGCCCAGCGCAAGCCCGACCGTGAAACACGCCACGGTGGCGGCTGGGAGCACGACGAAGAACGGCACGCCAGCTTTGAGCGAAATCGCCGCGATGTAGGCGCCGATGCCGTAGAACGCCGCCTGCCCGAGCGACATCTGTCCCGCATAACCAACTGTCAGATTGAGTCCATACGTTGCCATCAGCGTGACGCAGAAGAGCGTGCAGAGGTAGGTGCCATAGCTCTTCAGCAGCAGCGGCAGCAGCGCAAACGCGACGACGATGACGACGATGACAATCGTCCCGACCGCGGCGCGCGAGTGTTGTGGCTCGACCAGCGGAACGTTCCGGGCAGTCGTGTTCATACCTTGCGCTCCTCGACCTTGCCGAGCAGGCCTTCGGGACGAAACAGGATCACGATCAGGAACAGCATCAGCGCGACGCCCTCCTTGTATGCCGGCGAAACATAGAACCCGACGACGTTCTCGAGAACGCCGATCAATACACGTCCGAGCAACGCGCCGCGCGTCTGGTTGAAGCCACCGATGATCGCCGCGAAGAACGCCTTCGGCCCGATGGAGTCGCCCATATCGAACTTCGCGAGGTAGGTCGGCGTGACGAGCAATGCGGCGACCACCGCGAGCACGGCGTTGATCAGAAACGTGTAGAGAACCATTCGATTGACGTCGATACCAAGCACTTTGGCAGCCTCGGTATTCTGTGCAACGGCCTGCATAGCGCGTCCCGTCACCGTACGGTTCAGGAACGTCTGCAGAACGATGACGATCAGTCCGGCGAGCACCAGCGTGCCGACATCGGCGAATGAAACCGCCGCGCCGCCGATCGAAACCTGGCCCGCCGGAAACGGACTCGGGAACGGGTACAGCTTCGGCGCTGTAACCGGCCTTCACCAGCTGCTTGAGACCGATCGACAGTCCGAGGCTCGCGATGACCAGCGGGATCACGCCGTGACGAATCAGCGGATTGACAATCGCGTACTTGAAGCCGACGCCAAGCAACAGCATCGCTGCGACGCACGCCAACAGGAACGCGATCCACAACGGTGCTCCCGCCGCCATGAAGAACAGTATCAGGAACGCCGGCACCATCACGAATTCGCCTTGGGCGAAATTGATGGTTCCTGCCGCCTGCCAAAGCAGCGTGAACCCAAGCGCCGCCAACCCATAGATCGCGCCGGTCGCGGTACCCGAAACGACGAGTTGCAGTAATTCGTCCACTGAAGTGCTCGCGCGAGCGTCCTGCGAGTGAATCAAATCGTGAGTGAACCTCGGGATTGCGAGCATTCTACGAGACGGCTCGACCTCGACGGCACTGCGCGGCCGGTCATTTTGCCGAATTACGCGCTCGAGGGAATTGCCTTCTACGCACGAACGGCGCCCTGAGAAAATTCGAGCGTCAAAAAGACCAAGCCCGGCGCGGTGGCCGGGCTTGGTCTTGGTCTTGGAAGGGTGCCTGACGATGACCTACTTTCGCACGGGCAATCCGTACTATCATCGGCGCGCCGCCGTTTCACGGTCCTGTTCGGGATG
>JALYSS010000194.1 GCA_030854685.1 Pseudomonadota bacterium
GCCGAACCGTTGCCTTATCTGTTCGTGTGCGCGTTCATCGCGAACGCCGCGAGTTTCGTGCTGCCGATCTCCAATCCCGCCAACCTCGTGGTGTTCGGCAGCCATCTGCCGGCGCTGCGGTCCTGGCGCAATACTGATCGGCGTCGACCTCGGTCCGAATCTCTCCATCACCGGATCGCTCGCCACGATTTTGTGGCTCGTCGCCCTGCGCAGGGAAGGGTTGCACGTCAGCGCGTGGACGTTCGCGCAAGTGGGCGTGATCGTAATGCCGCCAGCGCTGCTACTGGCGCTGGGCGGTCTCGTTCTCCTCCATCATTGATGGTGCGCGATCGAAACTACTCGTCGGCTACCCTTTTTGAGCGCTGCACTTCCTGGCGCCGTTCATTGCCGCTATTCCTGCCGTTCGAGAAACGACTCCAATGCGGCAAGAAGGCGCTCACGCCATGGCCGCTCGATCCACGCCTGATAACTGATCGATCGCGTCGCCGCCAGATCCGCCCGAAAGTCGTCGAGAAGGCGCGCCGCCAGTGCGGGCGCCATGACCGCCAGGTTCACCTCGTCATTGAGGTCGAAGGAACGGTTATCGAAATTGGTGGACCCGAGCACCGACCAGGTGCCATCGACAACGAGGATCTTCGCGTGGATCATCCCCGGCTGGTATTCGTGGATTTCGATGCCGGCGCGAAGCAATTCGCCATAACGCCTCCGGCTGGCCCGTCGCGCGACAGGGTGGTTGTTCGCGTCGCCGGGCGTGATAACGCGCACGCGAACTCCCCGCTGCTTCGCGCGGATCAGCTCGCCGCGCGCACTCTCGTCGGGAAGGAAGTATGGCGAGTTGATCTCGATGGACTCCCGAGCACTGGCGAGCAGCAGCTGAAATAGCACGCGTGCACGGGAGCCCCGCGCAGGTGATGGGGCACTGCTGACGACCAGCGCGTTGCCCGGGCCGCCAGTGGGCGCCGCAACCGGAAACGAATCTGCACCGGTGAGGATCTCCCCGGTTGATTCCACCCAATTCTCCACAAACGCGGTTTGCAATCCGCCAACGATGCTGCCCGTAACACGAACCATCGTGTCGCGCCACGGAGGCGATGCGCCGCTGCGGTCATTGATCCAGTGTGCACCGATGCCTGCGCCACCGATGTAGCCAACTTGTCCATCGACGATCACGAGCTCGCGATGCGTCCGGTTATTGACGCGCTTGAGCGTGTACCAACGGATCGGCTGATACCACGCCACGACCGCCCCCGCCGCGCGAAGGCTCGCAAAGTAACGGTTGGGCGTGGGGAAACTTCCGATGGCGTCAACCACGAGCCTCACCTTGACACCACTTCGGGCGCGTTCTGTCAGCGCCGCAATGAACCGATCGCCGATATCGCCAGGGTGAAAGATAAATGCTTCGATGTGAACGCTCGCGCTTGCCGCCGCAATGGCCGCGAGCTCGGACGCGTAGAAATACGACCCGTTGGTAAGCACTTCGAAAGTGTCCGCGTGGCGAACCTCCGAATCGGACACGGCCGCCACCAGCCGAATGAATGCCGCCGAATCGAGTGCCAGGCCCGGTGGAACGACGCGGTAGCTCAAGCTGGGCTCGAAGAGAACGAGCAGCGTCAATCCACACGTGACGGCGATCGCGATCAGTGCAACGATTTCAAAGGCCATGCACTCATCTCCCTCTCGACTATGATACGCAGCAACCGTAATGCAACACGTCATGGACCTGGTACGAAGCGATGCAAATGTGCCCAACTTGCGATGCGGCCATGACAATCGAAAACCTCCCCGTCATTTCCAAGGACTGAACATGGCCCCGCACGTTCATCGCTCGCACCGCTCAGGCTGGCTACGCGCGGCGGTCCTCGGGGCCAACGATGGCGTGGTATCGATTTCGAGTTTGGTGCTGGGCGTCGCCGCTGCCCAGACCGAATCGCATGGAATCCTGGTAGCCGGTGTCGCGGGCCTGGTCGCGGGCGTCCTGTCGATGGCGGCGGGCGAGTATGTCTCGGTCAGCTCGCAAGCCGACACCGAACATGCGGACCTCGAGGTCGAGCGACAGGCGCTGGCAAGCGAGCCTGGTCAGGAACACGCCGAACTCGCGGGCATTTATATCCGCCGGGGACTCGATCCGGATCTTGCACGCCGCGTCGCCGGGCAATTGATGGCGCACGATGCGCTCGATGCCCACGCACGAGATGAAATCGGCATTTCGACAACGCTGTCGGCGCGGCCACTTCAGGCGGCGTTCACATCGGCCATTAGCTTCGCTATCGGCGGCATTATTCCGCTTGTCGCGGCGCTTGTCCTGCGGGGGCCAGCTCTCATTCCGGGTGTCGCCGCAGTCTCACTCGTGCTGTTGGCGCTCCTGGGCGCAATGGCAGCGCGTGCCGGTGGTGCTCCGGTAGTCGCAGGCGCCTTGCGAGTCCTGGTCTGGGGCGCGCTCGCGATGGCGGTTACCGGCGTCGTCGGCTCGGTCTTCGGCGTCACCTAGTACACCAACCCATAAGTTTGCGTACATGCCAAGACGCGCATCCGCGCGCCGAGTGCGCGAAGTGAACCGCAGCCATAGCCATCGCTATGGCGAGGATGTGTGACCCATTCCGCGATTGCCCTATCCGTTGTGCTCATCGCCCCGCTTATCGCTTTTTCCGCGATTGCCTTGATTGGGTTCGCGCGCAGGCGCGCTGGCTTGCGGTACCCGCTCCTGGCCTCTCGCACCGGGTGGCTGCGCTGGCTGCCTATGCCGGGCCGATTCGGACGGTTGCTGGCGCGGAGAGCTGGCTGTCGGACGTCGCTGCGGAGAAGCCGCCGGTGCAGCAGGCCGCTGCGCGTTTCGCACTTCGCTTTGCCGCGGTTGTGCGCGCGCGCCCGGTGAAGTGACCTGCCGGGGTGAGGAGGGTCGGTTGAAATCGCGCGCGCTCTGCTGCGAGGTAGTTCTCGGCTGCGCCGTGCGCTGCGTTCGCTGCGGAGAAGACGTGGGCCGACTTTGCGAGCGCGGCGCCTCATTGTGCTGCTGGACCACCGCATTGCGCGGCTGGTAATTGTAGTTCTGGCTTCGAAGCTCCTGCTGCTGCTCCGCGCGCGGGTACCGATTGCCTGAATATTGCCGCTGATAGACCGGCAGCGGCGCTCGCGCCGGTACGACACTGCGATTCCAGCGGTCCCATCCGCGATGATTCTCCGACCATCCGTTGCCCCAATGGTCGCCCCAGCGCGGCGGCGCATTCGACGCCCATCCGCGAAAGTATGCGGGAGGGCGCCGGTAATAACGCACGGGAACCCGCAGCAGGAATAGCGGCACCGCATTCGGCTCAACAAGCTGCCACGGTCCGTTGTACCAGGAGCTGGCGTACCAATTGTCCAGGTCGTAGTCCCAGTACATGCCGTCATAGAAGAAGTAATTCGAATTCACTTGTGGAGCGTAATAGACGGGATAGCCCGGCACGGGAACCAGGTCCGGATATACCGGCAGATTGATCCCGATGCTGATGCCGGGAAGCCCGACCCCGACGCTCAGTTGAGCAACCGCGGAAGTTGTCGAGCAAAGAAGTATCGCCAGCACAATGAGTCCGCGACGCATTTTCGTTCCTTCGGTTCGTTGACGGTGTCGGGGTAAACGCACGCGGAGCTCTCGAGCGCGCAATTGTGCTGAATACTTATCGCGTGGCGCCGATCCGCGGTATCGGACCAGCGCCAATCGTCGAGTAGGAGCGCGCCTACGGGATCGCTGCCACGACTGCGCGCCAGGGAACGCCGGATCGGCCGATTACGGTTTTGCCTGGCAGCACGCGTCCCGCGGCACGCTCAGTACGTCTCGATGTGCAGCCGGCTCTTCGCCAGCAGCTGCGGCTTCAGCGCATCCCAGTCGAGGCCGTGCGTGCGGCAGACCTCGCGAAACGCGTCGATCACGCCGGCTTCCATGCCCTTGAGACCGCACACGAAGATGTAACAGTCGTCGTCCCGCAGCATTCGCGCGACCTTTTCTGCACGCTCGCGGATGCGGTCCTGCACGTAAATCTTCGGAACGCCCGGTATGCGTGAGAACGCGAAGTTGATGTCGACGAAGTCCTTCGGCAATTTCATCAACGGACCAAAATACGGCAGCTCCTCGGCGACCCGTGCGCCGAAGAAGAGCAGCAACTCGCCTCCTTCGTTCAACGCCTTGCGTCGGCGACGCCGTTCCGTCATCGCGCGCATCGGCGCTGCACCGGTCCCCGTGCAGATCATCATCAACGACGATCCCGGGTGATCCGGCATCAGGTAGCTGGCGCCGTACGGACCGACGACTCTCACCGCGTCGCCGACCGCGAGATCGCACATGTAATTCGAGCCGACGCCCTGTACCGGCTGGCCGTCGTGATCGGCGGTGACGCGCTTGATCGTCAGCGCGACGTTGTTGTATTGCGGCCGTTCACCGTCGCGCGGGCTCGCGACCGAATAGAGCCGGACATAGTGCGGCCTGCCCTGGGTGTCGGACCCGGGCGGCAAAATGCCCAGCGTCTGGCCCTCGAGGACCGGAAATGCGGTATTGCCGAAATCGAGCACGATATGGCGGATATCGGCCGAGGCGCCGTCCGCCGTCAGGCGATAGTTGCCGGCGACCGCGGCGAGCGCGGGCTTCACCTGCGAATACAGATTGACGTACGGATGCGACGCCGACCACGGCGGCGAGGCGGCTCCACCCTGGCCCGCCGTCGCAATCTCGGTGAGCTGGCGGACCTCCTGCGGAACATCGGCCTGCACACCGATTTCCAGCTCAACGGGCGGCGGCAGGACGTCCCACGAAAGCTGATCGTCCAGCGTGTAAGGCGTCGTCTTAAGGACCTGACGCCAGTGATCGATGGCGCCCGTCGGGCACGAAGGAACGCACGCGTTGCAGCCGTTGCACGTCGCGAAATCCACGACGTAATTGCGCGAATCGTGCGTAATCGCGCCGACCGGACACGTGGCCTCGCACGTGTTGCAGCGAATGCACACCTCGGGATCGATCAGGTGCTGCAACGCGTAGTCGGCGGTCGGTGATCTGGCGGCCATCGGGTGCTCCCGTGTTACCAAAGGCGGCGCTTCGGCACCGCTGTAGCCTGCTGGGTCAGTTGAAACGCACGTACTCGAAATTCGCCGGCTGCCGGTTGACGCCGATCGGCGGTGGCGCGATCCAGCTCGCGAACTTGCCTGGTTCGACGACGCGCCCCATCAGCGATGCGACGAACGCGCGGTCCGTAGCGCTCGGCAGCCACCTGTCCGCACTGGCGTTCCATTGGGCATCGGAAATGATGCGGCCGTCCGGCGCGACGCGTAACTGCGACAGCGTGCCGATCTTCCGGTGGAACGCCTTGTGCGGCACCGTGAGCCGGAATGCAATGCCGCCCTTCTCGATCACCTTGTTCCAGCGTTCGACGCCACCGATCGAATCCCGGATAAAATCGTCGCGCAGCACCTCGTTCAATGCGTTCAGCATCGGCACCTCGTGGTCGACGAGCCGGCCGGCGATGACGTTCAGCACCGAGTAGCTACGGTCCTTCAGCACGTGGTCGTCTTTGCGCTTCGTTTCGTCGAAGCGGCCCTTGAGTCCCGCGGTGTAGAACGTCGCCGCGTTCGACGATTGGTCCGCGCCGAAGAGGTCGATCGTCACGCTGTAGTGGAAATTGAGATAGCGCTGGATCGTGTCGAGATCGATCACGCCCAGTGCGCGGATATTCGCGGGATCTTCGGTTCGGTGTTCTTTCATGACCTCGCAGGTGCGCTGGATCACTCGCGACACGCCGGACTCGCCGACGAACATGTGATGTGCTTCTTCGGTCAGCATGAATTTCGTCGTGCGCGCGAGCGGCTCGAAGCCCGACTCGGCGAGGGCGGCGAGCTGGAACTTGCCGTCGCGGTCGGTGAAGTACGTGAACATGAACAGCGACAGCCAGTCCGGCGTCTTCTCGTTGAACGCGCCGAGGATCCGGGGATTGTCGGCGTCGCCCGAGCGCCGCGTGAGGAGCGCGTCGGCTTCCTCGCGGCCATCGCGGCCGAAGTAGCGGTGCAGCAAATACACCATCGCCCACAGGTGGCGACCCTCCTCCACGTTGACCTGGAACAGATTGCGCAGGTCGTAGAGCGACGGACACGTGACGCCGAGGTGGCGCTGCTGCTCGACGGAGGCCGGTTCGGTGTCGCCCTGCGTCACAATGATGCGACGCAGGTTGGCGCGATGCTCGCCGGGAACGTCCTGCCATGCCGCGAGGCCCTTGTGCTCGCCGAAATTGATCGTCGCGCCGGCCGGAACGGGATTGAGGAAGATGCCCCAGCGGTAGTCGGGCATCTTGACGTAGCCGAACTGCGCCCACCCGTCGCGCTCGACGCTCACGGCCGTGCGCAGGTAGACGTCGTAATTCGACGAGCCTTCAGGCCCCATGTCGCGCCACCAGTCGACAAACGCGGGCTGCCAGCGCTCCAGCGCGCGCTGGAGCGAGCGGTCGTCGGTCAGGTTCACGTTGTTCGGAATCTTTGCGCCGTAGTTGATCGACGTTTCCATCAACTTCTCCTGATCGAATCCTCAGACGCGTTCCCAGTCGAACCGAGCCTTGCGGCCGGTCCCGAACACTTTCAATGCGCCCGTTTCGCCGACGGCATTTGGTCGAACGAAAATCCAGTTCTGCCATGCGGAGAGCCGGCCGAAGATGCGCGTCTCCATCGTTTCGTGGCCGCCGAATCGCAGATTGGCCTCCATGCCGGTCAGCGCGTCGGGCGACATGCTGGCCCGCTCTTCGAGAACGATGCGTATCTCGTCGTTCCAGTCGAGATCGTCGAGCGCCACCGTGATGAGACCCAACACGGAAGCGTCGTTCGCCGACAACCTGCGCCCGATTGCGGCGCGCGCGTTCGCGATCGGCGCAGCCTCCTGGTAGAAGCGCGATTCGATTCGCGACTGGCCGTCAACGCGCGGATACGCGCCGAAATTCATCTGCGACAGCGCGATCCACGGTGCGGCGCCCGGCTCATCCGGCAAGTCCAGCATGTACGTTCGGTCGGCCGCCAACGCGAGTTCGAGCAACGTGCCCGCGAAGCACGAGCCGGTCTCGACCAGCGCGATCA